>JAENWZ010000172.1 GCA_016649795.1 Proteiniphilum sp.
GTCAATATCTGTAGCTTACCACTACTCATATAGGGGGCCAACATATCGGTCAGCACAGACACCGCCACCCTTGGTTCGTGACATATACGTGAAACAGATCCATCTCCCGGGTTCAGATTCTGCCTTGTTTTGGCAGGTTCCGTCAAAGGATAGTTTTGACGATAATATTCCCGTACCCTCTTCCGATACTCCCGATACGATTTTGGAGCTCCATGCGTTTCTATCCATTGATGTTCATCGGGTGGTACACCCTGTTGTGATATCTGACCTCCAATCCAGTCGGTCTCCTCCGTCATGATGACCCTCAATCCGTTGCGACAGCTGGCAAGAGCCGCTGCACAACCTCCCAGACCTCCGCCGATGATAATTACGTCGGCATTCAGTTCTCGGGATCCTGCATTTCTTCCTTTTTTACCTGTTTTTATGGCAGGGGTGAAAGTAGCGCAGCTCTTAAGTGCGGCACTTCCCCCCAATATTGAGGCGTAGGTTATAAAATTTCTTCTGTCCATTATCATTATCTTTTATCGGTTGTAACTTTTTCAATCTATCTTTATTGATTATCTTTCAACACATTTCTGAAGTAAAGGGTCAATTCTTTGACATAGGAAAAACAGGGTTCATTGGTCATGGGTCCCACCACACAAAAAACAGGGATATTCCCGTAAGCCTTACGCACCTGCATAATCAGCTCTTTATATCCATTTTGAAAAGTGTGCTTATCGGGGTGATGGGGAGAGATATATTTATCCGCTTTGATTTCGGAAAACGGAAACAGGCTGCATAATATCGCCAATAAAAACAAGGTCTCAATTCGTTTCATATACGCTCTTTTGAATTCTTCAACCAAAATCGTTCAATATCTTCCAGAGATTTGCCGGCTGTTTCAGGCATTAATTTCCAAACGATCAGCATGTAAGGAATACACATGAATGCAAAGAGGAAGAAGGTGCCGGCAGGAGAGGCTTTCTCCAGCAGCCACGGCGTCAGTTGTCCTATCAGATAGGTACCAATCCAGAGTGAAAGTCCGGCAATAGACATCGCCAAACCACGAATCTTCGTCGGATACATCTCTGACAGGAAGACGAAAATAACCGCACTGATGGAGCCGGCAGTGAAAAAGATGTATGCAAGGAAACAACCCAGTAAAAAGAGGCTTGTCATACCCATCGATTCACCAATAAGGAAATAGAGTCCGATCATCACAAGAGATAGGATCATTCCGGTAACGCCAATATAGACCAGTTTCTTACGTCCCACCTTATCGATGATCAGCAGGGCGAGGACTGTTGTACCCATATTGACGATTCCGATCAGGGATTGGTAAAATAGTGAATCACCACTCGACAACCCGCTGGTTTCGAAAATTGAGGGCCCGTAGTATAATACAGCGTTCACACCCATGAATTGTCCCAGGATAGCAATTGCCGATCCGATAAGTACCGCACGGAATATGCCGGGGCTGAGTAACAGCTTCCAATCAGATATTTTTTCCATATTCAGCATCTGTTTGGTTTCATTGATTTGAAAGACTATGTCCGAACTGTCGGAGTATATTTTAGAAAATATGTTAGATGCTTCCACTTCTCGTCTTTTCACGATCAGCCATCTCGGACTTTCGGGGATAAAGAAAATAACAACGAAAAAGAGCAGTGCCGGAATCGTTTCGGCTCCCAGCATTCCTCTCCATATTTCAGACCCCAGGATTTGCATCATCATTGGGCTGGGTGCACTGTAATCGGCTGCGTTCCGGGAAATGAAGTAGTTCATTAAAAATGCTCCCAGGAATCCGGTGGTCACAGCCAGTTGATAGAGGGAGACCATCCGTCCGCGATGTGATGCCGGAGAAATTTCCGATATATACAACGGGCAAACGATTGAGACAATGCCAATGCCGATACCTCCAAGGATGCGAAAGATCACCAGCTGGTCGAAGTCCGCAGCAACAGCGCATCCGATAGCTGAAGCAGAGAAGAGAACTGCAGCAAGGATCATTGTTTTTTTTCGTCCCAGTCTATCGCTGAGAGCACCAGCAAAAATCACTCCTGTAATAGAGCCCACCAATGCACAGCCCACGTACCATCCGCTTTGCAGTGTTGTCAGCCCGAATTGTGACGATACCAGCGAAATGGTTCCCGAAATAACCGCCGTATCATATCCGAAAAGGAATCCACCCAATGCAGCAACTACAGAGAGGAAAAAGACATATTGCATATTTTTCGATTGATTCATTGTTTTGGGTGAATTATAGGTTAAAATATTCCTTATAGCGGTTATACAGATTACCTGCCTGACTGTATGCCGATTGCGGACTCATGAAATGGGAGAACTCAAAGGTGATCGCCTTGTCATACTGAGCTCGTTTAGCAGCCTCCAGTTTGAGCCGCAGCTTATCAAATTTGATGGGAAGAAATTTGATGGGCATATCGCGATCTAAAGTCTCTGCATTTGTCCAGCATTCCATTTCGTATTTATCGGCCAGTTTCTTATTTACCTCAAAGAAGGCATCCAATTCATTATAATCAATATGCCCGTCCTGAAAAGCACAGGCGTCTACAACTTCGTGAATTCCCGCAAAGATTTCACCCCATT
Source organism: Proteiniphilum sp. (assembly GCA_016649795.1). Lineage (GTDB taxonomy): Bacteria > Bacteroidota > Bacteroidia > Bacteroidales > Dysgonomonadaceae > Proteiniphilum. The sequence goes on from JAENWZ010000172.1 coordinate 2,590, forward strand.
CTTTCTCATGTTGCTGCACCGATACGGCATCTTCTTTTGAGAGTGTGGAGCCGCTGGCGGCGACCGCTTTCTTGCCGTCTATCCAGGGAGAGATGAATGTTGGCAATCCTCCGGACAGATCTTTACACTGTTTGCCCATAGCGTAAAATGCACCGATGGCTCCCTTTGTGGCACGGCTTATCTCTCCGCTGATGTACCATCCCTGAAAGCTTTTATGTTTCTCCCCATAGTTCTTCCACACCTCATCGATCACATATTTATTATCCTCAATTTCGTGAGACATATCGCCGGTAGCCCAGTAATGACCGGAATCGTAGAGTCCGAAATAGAACTTCATTCCATATTTGTCGGCCAGTCTCAGAAAGAGACCCAGCAGGTCCACGGAAGGCATGTAACAACCTTTTCCCAGGAGATATTTTGAAGGATAAGTGATAAACTTCTTGTATCCCGAACGAATCATGATTACCGTATCTATACCGATAGCTTTCATATACTGGAAATCGAGATCCCACTCCGCTTCACCCCAGTTCTGATGAGGTATATCGTGAGATATCTCATCCAGAAATGCTCCTGTGATTTTCAAGCCATTGTTCTGTGGAACAATCAGTTTGCTCTTAAGTGTTTCATCTTTTTGCACAGATCCGAGAGATTCTTTCCCATCAGTGCTCTGATCCTTTCCCGCACAGGCAGCGAATCCTGATGTAGCGACGATGGAAGCACTTGCAAAGGCGGCTTTTTTTATGAAATCGCGACGATTGTTTTTTCGTGAATGCATTTCAGTCTTTTTTAGATTGTTATGATGTGCGGTTTTTATTTTCTTGTTTTGTGAATAGTTGAACCTGTCATTAATATAGAGCGACTATGTTTGGGATTGTACGTTGTTTCATCCACCTGGTGTGATACAATTGTTTCAACAGACTATCTATTACCGCTGAATCGTTTCCGAATATACATTCTTTTTTAATTATTACAATTGTTTATAGATTTTAAATTACTCCCTTTACCTTACATCTAGTTATACAGCTTGCAGAAAAGAAAAGTTGATTACTCTATCATTCATCTTCTCTCTGAGTTGATTAATTCAATGGTTGTCCAGCATTGGTACAATCCTCTGGGTACATGGAAGCACCCTTTCCACTTGCCGCCTTTCAGATCGAGCAGCACCTCGCCTTGACGATTCAGATAGCCCCACCATTCAGGGTGATCAGGGTCTTTGAAATGGTTCCATGTGTACTCATGTACTTTCTCAAACCATTCGAGACATTCCTGAGATCCGGTCAACTTATACCCTTTCAACAGTGAGATCAATGTTTCCAGGTGAACCCACCAGAGCTTTTGGTCCCATTCCAGTTGTTGAGGTGGAACCCCTTTTCTGTCCATAAAGTAGAAGATGCCGCCATATTCTTTGTCCCATCCGTATTCCACCGTTTTTAGCGTTGTCTCCACTGCTTTTTCTATCAGTTCGGGACGATTGAGCCTTACGCCCAGGTCCATGATGAACCACATTGCTTCGATGGCATGCCCTGGATTCATTAGTCTGCCGTCGAAGGTGTCGGAAAGTGATCCGTCGCTGTTTACATTTTCCACAATCAACCCTCCCAGTTCTGGGCGCATGAATACCTCCAGTATCTCATGAATGCACTCATCGGTGACCTGTTTCAAATAATCATTATCCAGAAGGTGCTCAACTTCCATAGCTAAATTGCAGAGAATCATCGGTAGAGAGAATCCCTTCAGTGATCGGGTTCCGTTAGATGCCTTACTCCATTTTCCTTTTGGATTGTCCTGTTTGGTAAGGATAATGTCGAAAGTTCGTTTTGCAATTTTGGCATACTCCTTATTGCCGGTAGCCAGGCTTAGTTGCCCAAATGCCATTGTGGCGAAAGTGTAGGAGAAAATATTGTATGGTTCCACCAGCGGATTCCCTTCGCGTGTGAGCGAAAAATACCAGTTGAAGTTACCGTCATGGCCGTTCTTTTTCAAGAATTCGGCACCCTGAACAGCACAGTCAAGCCATTCCTGTCGTTTTTCCACTCTGTTATAAAGCATGGAGAACATCCATACCTGCCGTGCCTGTAACCAGATAAATTTATCGGTATCATATATATTCCCTTCTCTGTCGAGACAGGTGAAATACCCGCCAAACTCCGTATCTTGAGAGCGGTTTAGCCAAAAAGGAATAACACTTTCCAGCAATTCGGATTTATATTGTGTTTCCAGTAATTTAAAATCCATCATCCCTTTACTTGAATTAATTTAATATGTGTAGAATAGGGGAATTTTCCCTATATATTTGTAATTAGTTCTGCAAATTAAAACAATATATTTCATTATACATGCATATCAAATAAATATATTTATTAAACATTCTCATGGTTAACAAAGATTAACTAAAATATAGGTAAAATATAAGATTTTGTGTCTAAAGAAAGAAAAATATGTATAGGGACGATTGATATTCTATAAGAAAAATTTCTCAGCCTCATCCAAAGAGTTCAGTTTTCCCACATCCATCATTTTTAGTTCTTTTGGTATGAAGCAGGCTATTTCTTCCCTGTCGCAAAGAGAGAGATAAAAATCGATAATCGAAAAGCGATCGGGAAAATCCTGCATATAGTTGAATATAGAAGGGCGAAGAATATGTATTCCCGAAAAAGCAAGCTTCCGATAGTTTTCTGGTTGTAGAAAAGAA
>JAENWZ010000012.1 GCA_016649795.1 Proteiniphilum sp.
ATGCGTGATGCCGATATCATCACCTTTCATACACCACTGACAAAATCAGGGATATATAAAACCTACCATCTGGCGGATGCTGATTTTTTCGCGCAACTGAATAAAAAACCTGTGATCATCAACGCAGCACGCGGAGGTATTGCCGACAACCGGGCACTGACAAATGCGCTGCTGGCGGGCACCGTTTCAGGTGCTGTCATCGACTGCTGGGAAAATGAACCGGAGATAAACAGCGCGCTGCTTCAACTGGTGGATATCGCCACACCTCATATCGCCGGATATTCGGCCGACGGCAAGTGGACAGCCACCAGGATGAGCATGGAAAATCTGAACAACTTCTTCGGTCTACACATCCTGCCTCTTTATCAGGAGATACCCACACCTCACCAACCGATCATAGACCTGCAGGGTATAGCGGTGGACAAACAGCTTTCTCATGCGGTATGGCACACATACAATCCGATGGTAGAATCAGCTGCACTAAAAATATCACCCGATAGATTCTACTGGTTCAGATCGAACTATCCGTTACGAAGAGAGTACCCTTCGTACAGTGTCGTCAATGCGGATTCTTCTGTCACAGACATTTTACAAATGCTCGGATTCAGCGTTCAATGAAGATCTGAAATTGGGTAACAGGCAAATAACACAAATATAGACCGGCTCACTTTTTTATTTACTTATATTTGGGTAAATTTGTGACATAAATAATAGTTGGATATTGATTGATTTAAATAAATAAAATATTAATTCTCACGAAATGAAAAGAAAATCTTATTTTTTGACGCTAATGCTTGTTTTGGGAGTGGCACTTTTAACCACTTCGTGCAGCAGCAAATTGAAACCGCTTTCACAAAACAACTTCAATGTGACACCCTCACCGCTGGAAACAGTAGGGAATCAGGTGCCTGTTACCGTGAACGGAACCTTCCCCGAAAAATGGTTTCACAAAAACGGTATTGTAACCATCACTCCAATTCTTAAGTTTGGAGACAGGGAAGTTGCAGGAACACCTTACAGCTATCAGGGAGAAAATATCTCCGGAAACAGGGTGGCTATACCACACAGCAGAGGTGCAAATTTCACCATGAGCTCATCGTTCCCCTACACTCCCGACATGCAATCATCGGAGCTCTTCCTCCGCTTCGACGGAAGAATCAAAAACAAACAATCCATCCTCCCCGACCTGAAAGTGGCAGATGGTATCATCGCCACCTCAGCACTGGCCGATGTGCATACGACCTCACCATCCGTGGCACCCGACGGATTCCAGCGCATCATCAAGGAGGCACAGGATGCCAACATTCTGTTCGTTATCCAGCAGGCCAATCTCCGTCAGAGCGAATTGAACAAGCGTGACATGTCAGAATGGAAACGACGTGTAGAAGAAGCGTTCAACGATCCCAGGCAGAACGTGAATGTGGAAGTCTCTGCCTATGCATCTCCCGACGGAGGTCTTTCTCTCAACGAAAGACTGGCTGCACAACGCGAACAGAACACATCCAATTACCTGGAAAGTGAATTGAGCAAGAGAAATATCGACACAGATGTTTACGCACGTTATACGGCTGAAGACTGGGACGGTTTCCATCAGCTTGTCTCTGCATCCGACCTTCAGGACAAGGAGCTGATCCTGCGCGTATTGGAAATGTATCCCGATTCTGAATCCCGCGAGAGAGAGATCAAGAATATCTCCTATGTGTTCGAGGACCTGGCGGAAACGATTTTGCCACAACTGCGTCGTTCACGCATCACGGCTAATATCGAGATTATCGGTAAATCGGATGAAGAGATCATGACAGCATGGAACAGCAATCCGAAAGAGTTGACAGTAGAAGAACTATTGTACGCCTCTTCACTCACCGATGATAAAAGCGTCAAGGAACGTATCTATCAATATGTAACCGCTAACTTCTCCAAAGATTACAGAGGATGGAACAACATCGGTACCATGTTTTATCAACAAGGAGATTATGCAAAAGCAAAACAGGCTTTTGACCGTGCCGCACAGGTGAATCCATCTGCTCCCGAGGTGAACATGAACAAAGCTTTGCTGGCTATTATGGACAATGAGATAGATGGAGCCAACGAGCTGCTGGGAAGATCGGCCGGGGCGAATGGTCTTGATGAAGCGATGGGATTAATCAATCTGTTACAAGGGAACTACAACCAGGCAGTCAGCGCTTACGGTAGAAGTAATTCGAACAATGCCGCACTGGCTCAACTGCTGGTAAGAGATTATAATGCAGCCAAGCAGACACTCGAAGCGATTGAGACTCCTGATGCCACCACAGCTTATTTGCTGGCAATCATCGCCTCCAGAACGAACAACTTCAATGAGGTGATTGCAAATCTTCGTGCAGCTATCGGTCGTGACAGAACAATCGCTGCTAAGGCTCTCAGTGATCTGGAGTTTGCAAAATATCGTACTAACAAGGAATTTATAGCGCTATTAAACTAAAATATGATATAATAAATAAAAAGTGGGCTCAGGCGGGTCCACTTTTTTGTGTAAAAAATTATTCATAAATGAGATGAATAGCTAAAAAAAAGGTACTTTTACCAATTGAAAAAATGATTCATAGAAAAAAAAATTGATGAACGGGGCTCTTAAAATAAAAATTTTACTCAGTCTTTCTCTCCTAATTCTAATGCTGCTGGCGGCAGGTATCATGTCAATGCTGGAGTTCAGGAAGATGGGAGATTCAGTGGACGGGGTATTAAAAAATAATTATCAGTCCATTGAGTCGGCGAAGAGGATGACCGATGCTTTGGAAAGGGAAGACAGCGGCCTATTATTATGGATGATCGGTGACAGAGATTCCGGAATCGGAACCATCCACCGTTCAGACTCCATCATCACAAAGGCGATCACAGATGCGCAGGCAAATATCACCGAAACGAATGAACAGCAATCTATTTCCGTTATCATCGATGCATATGATAAATACCATGCATCCGTTTTAAATATTGTAGAAAAAGAGAGTAGTGTAGTAGAAGGGAAACAAAAATATGATACTGAGACCCAGGCGCTGTTTTTCGATACGAAAGAAGCGATCAACAACCTGATGGTATTGAATCAGGATCAGATGAACAGACAATCGGGAATTGTGAAAGAAAAATCACGGAGAGCCATGATGCCTGCCATCGTTTCTATCGCTGCAGCCATTATCTTTGCAATTTTACTCAACTTCTTCATCACCATCTACTTTATTCATCCGATAAGGAAATTTATTAACGGCGTAAAGGAGTACTATCCTGAACAGGGCCGGTTGAATGCACATGTCGTTTCGAAAGACGAATTCAAGATACTTGAGGATGAGATCAACATATTGATATCCAGACTTCTTAAAAAAAGAGACGCATCCAACGAATAAAGATCTATGGTAAGGACAAGAGTTGTAATCAAATATCTGGGCTTCATTTTACTGTTCAATGCGTTGTTTCTTTTTATCTCGGCAACGATTTCATTTTTCAATAAAGAGAACTCATTGAACGCGCTGTTGTTCAGTGCTGCTTTAACTGCCATATTGGGAAGCTTTCCTCAGATATTTGTTGAAAAAATAGAGGAGATCTCTTTTCACGAAGGACTGGCTATCAGCGTTCTCGGTTGGATCATCACCTGTTTCGTCGGCATGATTCCCTTCTACATCTGGGGTGGTGAATTCACGTTTACCAATGCACTGTTTGAAAGTGTTTCGGGATACACAACTACCGGAGCAAGCATTTTAAATGATGTGGAAGCGCTACCCAAAGGATTGCTTTTCTGGCGCATATCTACTTCATTTATTGGTGGTGTAGGTATTATTCTGTTTGTATTGTTGGTACTTCCCCAAAAGAAAGGGGTTCAGTCCAGTTTTTATCGTTCAGAAGTATCAGATCTCTCCAAGATGAGCTTCCGGATAAGATCAAGACATATTATCCGTATTATTACAACAGTCTATATCAGTCTGATCATCGTGGAGACCATCCTGCTCAAAATGCTTGGTATGAGTTTTTTCGATGCTATCTGTCACTCCTTCTCTACCGTTGCCACCTCCGGGTACTCAACAAAAAATATGAGCGTCGCAGCATTTCAAAACCCTTGGATTGAAATCGTAATCATGTTTTTCATGCTGATGAGCAGTCTGCACTTCGGATTAATTTTCCTGACGATTACAAGACAGAAACAGAATATATTTACCTCCCGCCCGGTCCGTTTATTTGTAATTGTGATATTCATCGGTATCATTTTAATCACATTACAGCTAACGCACGAAGAATTATTCGGCTTCTGGGAATCGCTCCGATACGCATCTTTTCAGGTAATTTCACTGGCCAGTACGACCGGTCTTGTAACTGCTGATACATCCGTATGGCCCATTTTCTCCGTCATTCTTCTCTGTTATTACACTATTCAGTGCGGGATGGTGGGTTCCACATCGGGAGGACTCAAATTCGACCGGATTTATCTCTTCTTCTCCTCGGTAAAAAAACAGCTGAAACTAATCCTTCATCCCGAAGGAATCTACGCTGTGAGAATGAACAATAAAGTCATTGAACACGATTTGGAGTTGCAGATCATGGTATTCATCATTCTCTATATCCTTACCTTTTTCATCACCACACTGTTACTTTCGGCCATGGGAATAGACGGGATGACTGCCTTTTCGGCATCGATTGCCACCATAGGCAATGTAGGACCTGGTTTTGGGGGTGTGAGTTCATTCGGTAACTATGCACAGCTGCCCGATGCAGCAAAATATCTCCTTTCAGCCAACATGCTGCTGGGTCGTCTGGAGATCATGAATGTGTTCGCGCTTATTGTGATGCTGGGCAGAAAAAAGTAAATTAAACGTCATCTCTTATCCGTTATTACCAGACTCTCCTACTCCCCTATCCCAATGAATTTTATTATCTTTGCATACTTTTTACAAATCGATAATAAAAACGATATACTATGATGAATTTTGTGGAAGAGCTCCGTTGGCGTGGCATGATACAGGATGTGATGCCCGGCACGGAAGAACAGTTACAGAAAGAACAGACTGCAGGATACCTGGGGATAGACCCTACTGCCGATTCGTTACATATTGGTCATTTGGTGGGAGTGATGATGCTGAAGCATTTCCAACGCTCGGGGCACACCCCCGTGGCGCTGATTGGCGGTGCTACCGGCATGATCGGTGACCCCTCCATGAAATCGGCAGAACGCAACCTGCTCGATGAGAAGACACTGCGTCACAACCAGGAGGCGATCAAAAAACAATTGGCCCGGTTCCTCGATTTTGAGAGTGACATCCCTAATAAAGCGCTGCTGGTGAACAACTACGACTGGATGAAGGATTATTCATTCCTCTCCTTCATACGCAATATTGGCAAGCATATCACCGTGAACTATATGATGGCCAAAGACTCGGTCAAGAAACGTTTGAGTGGCGATTCGAGCGAAGGGATGTCGTTCACCGAATTCTCCTATCAGCTGATACAGGGGTATGATTTCCTGCATCTCTACCGCGAAATGGGAGTACGTCTGCAGGTAGGAGGATCGGATCAGTGGGGCAACATCACCACCGGAACGGAGCTTATCCGTCGCGTGGAGGGCGGAGAAGCCTATGCGCTGGTATGTCCGCTGATTACGAAAGCCGACGGAGGTAAGTTTGGCAAGACCGAGAGCGGCAATGTCTGGCTCGATCCCCGCTATACCTCACCCTACCAGTTCTACCAGTTCTGGCTGAACGTGAGTGACAGCGATGCCGAGAAATACATTAAAATATTTACATCACTACCAAAGGAAGAGATTGAAGCGCTTGTAGCCGAACAGCAATCGGCACCGCATCTGCGTCCGTTGCAAAAGCGACTGGCAGAAGAGGTCACCGTGATGGTACACTCTCGCGATGATTATGAGATGGCGGTAAATGCATCACAGATCCTTTTCGGTAAATCCACATCAGAGACATTACGTTCAATCAACGAAGAGACGTTCCTGCAGGTGTTTGAAGGGGTACCGCAATTCAATATCTCCAGAGAGAGGCTGGCTGAAGGGATCAAAGCGGTAGACCTGCTCACCGACGAAGCGGCTGTCTTCCCCTCAAAGGGAGAGATGCGCAAAACAGTACAGGCCGGCGGGGTTATGATCAACAAAGAGAAGCTGGAGCTGTTTGATGAAACCATTCAGTTGCCACACCTGATAGGCGATAAATACATCCTTGCCCAACGCGGTAAGAAAAACTATTTCCTGCTGATTGCCGAGTAGCATCGAAGATAAACAGGAGTGATGCTTTTTGATCAGATAAAAACAAGCCAAATAATTTGGTACGTTAAAATTATTATGCTACTTTTGCACTGCTTTTCACGAAGCATTTAGGATTGTCCCATGGTGTAATGGTAGCACATCTGATTTTGGTTCAGTCAGTCCAGGTTCGAATCCTAGTGGGACAACATAGAAAAAACGCTAAAACTTTGTAATAAAAGATCTTGGCGTTTTATCTTTTGACCATTTGTAAGAATTTCGGATAGATTTTCTTCAATAATTAGAGCTAAGCGAAAAACTATATCTTTTAGAATCTGTTTAGAACCCGTCCAGTTCCATAAAAACGGTGGGCAGCAACAATAAAAAGCCCAGGAAAAACATCCATAAAAGTATTTTCCAGAACCACTTAAACCACACCTCATAAGGTACTTTGGCGATACCGAGTACGCCGATCAAAACCGGGGATGTGGGAGTGATCATATTCGTAATGCCGTCACCAAACTGATACGCCATCACGGTAGCCTGCCGTGACAGTCCGATCACATCGGAAAAAGGAGCCAGTATGGGCATTGTCAGCGCTGCTTTCGCGGAGCCTGAGGGAATGAAAATATTGATGAGTGACTGCATCGCATACATGCCGCCGATGGTAGCCACCTTTCCTGCGTCTTTCATCACGCCTGCCAGTATGCCCATAAAGAGAAACAGAGCCGAGATCTCCCCCAGGTACCAGCCATGTCCCATCACACCGACCACGAGAAACAGGATGGTAAAGATTAACAAATTCAATATAAACAGTTGGGCAGATCTCTTGATGGTGATGTAAGACGACAGGATAAACAGGAGGGTGATCACCGGAATGGAAACAAGGGTCGTCGAGCCGGCCCCGAGAGAGTATGTGGTGAGGGGATAGAGGAAGGAGATCACCACCAGGAGCAGCGATACCACCACAAATACAAACCATGTACTTCCCGTTGAATGTTTTGCCAGGGTTTCTTGTTCTGCTTCGGCTTCCCGTTTACGCCAATAGCTATCGGCTTTGTACATGGGTGATAGCCGGGGGTTCTTCTTCACCCGGGCAGCATATATCAGCGTAATAGTAATGATCACAGTAGTGAAGATGAACCAACTGAAAAGCCTGTATCCAATACCGGAGAAGAGCGGCAATCCGGAGAGTCCCTGTGCAATCCCAATGGTGAACGGGTTCAGCGTGGCACCCGTGAACCCGACGTGAGCGGCCACATAGACCATCATCAGACCGGTGAGTGAATCATATCCCATTGAGATAGCCAGCGGCACAATGATGATGACAAAAGCGAGCGTCTCTTCACTCATCCCAAAAATCGATCCGAATGTACTGAAGAGAAGCATCACCAGGATGATGACAATGTTGTTCACCCCTATCCTTCCCAATAAAGGGTGTTTCTCAAATTTACGGGTAAAATTCAGAAAAGAGTAGATCCCGGAGTCTACTGCCCTGCTGCTGTTCAGTATCTGAAATGCGCCTCCGATAATAAGTACAAAGGCAATGATGGCAGCCTGCCGTTCAAATCCATCGAGGAAAGCAGAAAAGATCTGCCATGTCTGCGGTGATCTCTCCACACTGTGGTAGGAATCATCCACCACAACATTTCGCGCAACGCCATTCACCTCCACGGAGTGATAATCAAACTCCCCGGAGGGAACAATCCATGTGAGCAATGCGCAAAAGAGAACCAGTGAAAAGATGATCACCAGTGTATGAGGTGTCTTTTTTAACATACAGTAGGGGTGAATTAATAAAGGTTTTTCAATAGAATGCTGTCTGCAGCGCAAGTATTTCCAGCAGTTTCGCTTTTAATTGCATAAAAAAAATGTTATCCGGTGAAATGAATACACGGGTCTTAAATCGTCCGATTATTCAATCCCGGGTAAAAATATAAAAAGTTTCTCTCAGGTTCTCTATTATCCATATAAAGTTTTCAACATCGCCCATTCTTGTCGAGCCATCTGTTATCTGAGATTTAAGCATTTTGTTTCTGCACTCTCTCACCTGTACAACGGTAAATTGTTTATGTAGTGGTAGATAATGATCAAATTTCTATTTACGAATCATTCTGATTGTAGCAATTTATATTTGAAAAGCGCTTCTTCAGGACCAACAAAACGATTATAGATTGCAATGTCTTTAATTTGCCCAACCCAATTTCTGTCACTGCTATATTCATCTCCGAAAATAAGATGACAAGGTTCCCAGTTGCTGAAATCACCTCGTACATCACTGCCCTGGTATACTAATTCCCCATTCAGGTAGGCAGACATGTTACCCGGATAATAGCTGATGACGATATGCATAGGTTTATTCGGCGTGATTTGACAAACCTCCACCTGTGGATTTATACCATTCTCACCGGTCAACGGCGTTCTCAATCGTATGACAATATTTTTATCTTCTTGTCCTAAGGTGAAATTTCGTCGATTGGTATCTTTTGAAAACGAGATAATCCGTGCCGGGCCGGCCTGATCCATTTCAGAAATAGTGATTTTAGCTTCAATCGTAACCTGATTGGATTTCTTACAGGCCTCCAATAATTTCTCATTTATACCATCTGCAATAAAGGCGCCATTGCCTATCGCCATCTCTCCGCCGGCAATGATCCGGGCATCACCTCGTGGTTGGATAATGTTAGATTCCTCATCATTACGCCACATAAAAAGGATATCAGATTTTGATCCCGGCCATGTTTTGAATTTACTCAAACCTTCAGGTGTTGGAGGCAATACTGTTATAGCAAATACTGTAGATGCGGAAAGACCGTCATCATCTGTAACAGTGAGGGTAACATGGTACCGTCCGAATTCTTTGTAAATGTGCGATGGATTCGGTTCTTGTGACGCTGATCCATCACCAAAAACCCAGTGTGACCTCTTTTCATGAGAAGAAGCAAAGTTCACTGTTAAGGGGGCGGGACCCTGTATCACATCTGCCGAGGCAACGGCCTGCGGACGTATCTTTTCTCCGTGTGCATATGGTATGAAACGATACACCATATGTTCTGTGGGTGAAGCGAAGGTGTACATGCCTGGCTGTGCGGTTCCATACGGTATTTCTGTCATGTTCCAGGTATCAATGGCATCAATTTTATAAGGTTCTTTACCCGAAAGTATTATACTTGTATTTCCGGCACTCCTACCATAAACAAGATAATATTTCCCGGGTATACCTAAAATAAAATTGCCTTTGTCATCACCCATGGGTTGTAGTTCTTCAAAATTGGGGGCTCCTGACATGAAATCTTTCAGGAATGCAATCCTTTTCGGGCTTTCACCAAACAGTTTCCCACCCTTAGACCACCAGAGCAGGTCATCGGGATGCAGATAGGTTTCGCCATGACCGACATAACAACCGCTCAGCATACCCTGCCAAAAATATTTCACCATCTGCTCCGGAGTGAGTTGCCCCCATCCATGTGGAACGTTACCTTCATATTTACATTCATCATAGATGACAGGTTTTTGAAATTCTTCCCGAAAACGGATACCGGCAGCCATATCAGAAGTTTGAATGCTGGCATGGGTAACCCAGGGTTTGTTGTGATCGTACCACCGGCTGCCGTTATGAATACCACGCAAGTGATTATAAGGATCATGCTTTTGAATGATCTGGAAAAAACGATCCCAATCAGCCTCTTTCTTATCGGGCATAAAATCAAACTCGTTCGCCAGCGACCACCAAACATTCCGGAAAGCTGACAGTCTGGCCACCACATATCTGATATACCGATCGTCACTTTCTTTGTCCATGTATTCAAATCCCCAGCGATCATAAGTATGAAATAAAATAATATCAGCCTCGATACCTAATTTCTGCAGATCCATGACCCGCTGCTCGAAATGACGCCAAAATTCAGGATTGAAGCGGGTAAAATCCCAGTCTTTTAAAGGCTCACCCTCAAACGGGTAATATTCAGGTTCATTTTTGTTATAAGTATAATCTTTGGGAAAAACACACATGCGAATTTTGTTGAAGGGAGACGTCGCCAAAGTTTTAAGTGTTTGTTGTTCCATTTCATTACCCTGGTGAGCCCAGGCATAACAGGTAGTGCCAATTTGAAAATAGGGTGTTCCATCTTCATATGCAAGGTGAAATTTGTTTCGCACTCTAACCGGGCCATGGTTGTTTTTGGATGGAGAGACGCACGTAAAAGAACCTTTAATGCCATCTAATTCCTTCCTATTACTTTTAGTTACATAGGTCCACCTTCCTGTCTCGTTTGTCATGAATCTGATTATGTATTTACCGCCCCCATCATAAAATCCTTGCGGGGTATATACTTTTTCTCCAATCTTAAATTCAGCGCTTAACGTTACATCAACAAAAGGATTGCCTGTTTGAAGTCCATCCAGTTTTAGCTCAAAAAAATCCCAACGTTCAATCTTCCTATATTGCGATGGATTGGATGCATCCTGTTTAGAAATAGTACTACCACCTGCAAAACAGGAAAAACTGAAAACAGTTATTAATAAAATTACTTCAATTGAGTGTTTCATGTTATCAAACTGTTTGATTAAGTATCGCAATATGTATGAGCCGCAAACGTTTGCATACTCCTAAACCGCATGAACTCTACCATTTATTAGCCACTGGACATTTCGTCTTTTCTCCAAATTATCGGCCAGGCTGTTATTCTCAATTTTTCTCCATGGGTAGGTTTAATATACCTTCCGATGAATATTATTGCTTTAAACCGATTATCGATTATGAAAAACACAAATGGATGGTCCGCAGTTGATGAATGACGCAACGAATGTACAAAAATATTTTTATTGTTGACAACTTTTTTTAAGATAAAAAACCCCGGTCCAGAAGGATCGGGGTCAAACTCATTAGACTGAATGAGGGCTATTTGGCGTAGCTCTAGTTTTTTTCATGATCTTGTTAATGCAGTATATAAGATAGAATCAAGTTTCTTATTTGTTTCAGGTAGTCCTCCGGCTTTGTGAGCAATTATTTCTGATGGCTTATTTTATTCCATGCTTTTCAGGTATTTATAAAGATCGTTGTCGGTTGAAAGGATAACCGTGGTGGTGGAATCAAATGTATTCCGAAACGTTTCCATACTTTTAATAAAGCTGTACAGTTCTATTGATTTGCTTGATCTGTTGTAGGCACCGGCATAGATTCGTGCAGCTTCAGCGTCAGCTTTTCCCTCAATTGTTTCCGCTTCTTTGTATGCTTCCGATTGTATCTGGTTCAATTCGCGTTCTTTCTCTCCGTTAATCCTTGAAGCTTCTCCTTCACCTTCCGATCTGAATTTATCGGCAATACGAATTCGTTCGCTCTTCATGCGGTCGTAAACCCGTTCCCTGACTTCCTCAACGTAATTGATCCGTTTAAATCGAAAATCAACTATTTCGATGCCAAGGTCTTTTGTCTCTTCATTCGCTTTTTCCTTAATAATATTCTGAATTCTACTTCTGCCCACCTCAATCCAGGTAAGTGAATCTTCGATTATTTCACTTATATTTGCGGTTGTGTCGGCCTCCCGGTTTGAGTTCCTTGCAATTTCCTCCAGACTGTGACTGGCTACCTGGTCGCGCGTTTCACCATCAATTATATCATCGAGCCTGCTTTGCGCACCCCGCTCGTTGGTAAGGCGTTTATAAAACTGCAGCGGGTCGGTAATATGCCAGCGGGCATAGCTGTCGACAAAAATGAATTTTTTCTCTTTTGTCGGAATTTGGTTGGGATCGCCGTCCCACTCCATATACCGTTTCTCGAAAAAGTTCGCTTTCTGAACAAAAGGAGTTTTGATATTCAACCCCGGCTCGGTCACAGCTTCACCGATTGGTCTGCCGAACTGAGTTATCACAACCTGTTGCGTTTCATTTACAACGTAAATACTTTGAGATAAAACAATAATGCCGGCAATTATAATTGCTGAAATAAGTACTATTTTATTATTTTTATTCATTGTCGTTCTTTTAGTAAATTGAAGTTGTGTTGTTTAATTAAGTTCCTTTTTAAGTAGAGGAATCATGTTGTTGCCATTTTCTGAAGTGATGATTTTGTCTCCCAGTTTGGGCAGAATCTCCTGTAGTGTTTCAAGATAGATTCTTCTTTTGGTTACTTCGGGCGCTTTGATGTATTCGTCGTAAAGGGCGTTAAATCTTGCCACTTCTCCCTCTGCATTGTTGACACGCATGGTCGCGTATCCTTCAGCTTTTTGAATGGTTTCCTGCGCCTGCCCCCTGGCCCTGGGAATTACTTTATTGTATTCAGATTTGGCCTCGTTTATTAGGGTCTCCCTCTCCTGCTGGGCTTCGTTTACAGCATTAAAAGCCTGTTTCACCGACTCCGGGGGATTGATGTCCTGAAGGACTACCTGGGCTATTTCAATTCCCAGGGAATACTCCCTGGCCATCTCCTGTAACAGTACTTTTACTTCACTGGCAATCTCCGCTCTTCCTACGGTTAATACTTCGTTAACGGTACGGTCGCCGACAATCTGCCGTGTAACAGCTTCGGAAAGATCGCGCAGAGTATTGTCGGGTTCACGTACCTTGAAAAGGTAATTGTAAGGATCGCTAACGCGGTATTGTACCACCCACTGCACATTGGCGAGGTTCAAATCACCCGTCAGCATGATAGCTTCATCTTCTGTAACGGTACCCGTACGACTGTATTGGGTCCTGATATTGGCCTCCTCTGTTCGAAAACCAAATTCCTGCTTTTTCTGTCTCTCCACAGGCACCTTGTAAACCTTTTCCAAAAAGGGTATCTTCATTTTCAACCCGGGAGCAACTGTCCGAACATGTTTTCCGAAACGTGTTACCACACCCTCTTCTTCCGTACCTATCTGGAAGAAAGAACCAAATCCAACTACTAAAACCACAATTACACTCACGATTGTCTTGTAATGTTTTTTTAAATATTGTTGGATCTCTTCTCCACTGAATTCCTGATTATTCATGAACTTTTATTTTATTTTTAATAATCCGTTAATTTACAAATAATATTATGGTTGGCAATGAATCTGTGATATTTTTTTCTCTAATTTGTCAATGTCTCCTCCACCACACCCAACAATTTATATGTCGGTTAACTCCGTTCCTGTATCGTTTGTGAATGTTATTATCATTGTCCCAAGTAGAATAATTGTGACCCAACAATAAGCAAACAAGATAAAAAACCCCGGTCCAGAAGGATCGGGGTCATACTCATTAGGCTAAATGATCGCTATTTGGCGTAGCTCTATTTCACAAAAGCAGCGTCGTTCAAATAGTCGTAGCTTTCCTTCACGCCCTCGAAAGGAGTTCCGGTATATCTTTCCACTTCCACAACCATATATTTGGCTCCGGCTTTCTCTGCATTGTTGAAGATACTTTCGAAATCCACCTTACCACTTTTGCCCAGCTCCAGTTCATCCTTGATATGAAGCAGCTCGAAACGTCCGGGATAGTTGTTGAAATAGTCCACGGGATTCTTGCCGCCTTCACCTACCCAGTAAACATCCATCTGGAAGAATACCTTGGAAGGATCGGTGTTTTTCAGCATGTAGTCGTACATCACTTCACCTTCTACTTCGGAAAATTCGAAATTGTGGTTGTGATATCCGAAACGGATGCCTGCAGCATTACATTTCTCTCCAATCTGGTTGAAATAATCACAGTATGCCTGCAGATCTGCCAATGTCTTGGGTGTAGGGATCCAGGCAACAACAAGATACTTCATCCCGGCATCCTTATGTGCCTGAATAGCGGTATCCCACCATGCCCATGTCTCATCCCAGTTGGTGTCGGCTGCTGGCTCTGCCAGCGGTCTGCCGGCATGTGAAGAGAGCACTTCCATTCCGGCATCCTCGATCGATTTTTTGAAATCGGCCGGAGACATTCCGTAGAACTGGCCTTCATTATATCCCGCAGCTTCCACCCCGGTATATCCAATTTCAGCCACCTTTGCGATGGTCCCTGCATAATCGGCCTTAATATCATCGCGAACTGAGTAGAGCTGCAGATAAATATCTTTTTTCACTTCAGTGACCTCATCTTTTTTCTGTCCCTGATTGCAGGCAGAAAAAAGAAACACGCCACTCATCATAGTGGCAAATAATAAAATTGAAACTTTTTTCATTATGTTTTTCATTTTAGAAAAAGATAATTCAACCCTAAGGCTGAATTATCTTCCTGATGTTTTATTAGTCTAAGATTTTAATCTTAATGTTTCTGAACCATACATCATCGCCATGATCCTGCAATCCGATGTAACCTTCCTGAGCTTCACCACCTGCATTCAGGAAATTAGGCCAGTCCTTGAACTTGCTGTTAGCTACCATCTCTTTCCATGCATCGGTCCACAGGTGGTATTCAACTACGTTTTCACCATTCTGAGAGTGAACAACGGTTCCTTTGTATACCATGATGCCACCGGTGTTCCATTCTCCGGCAGGTTTGGAATTCTGTGGAACAGCTGGTACTAAATCGTACAGAGAAGCTGATTGACGGTTATTGTCTTTACCCAATTTTGCATCTGGATGTCTTTCATTATCCAGTATCTGATATTCGGGTGATGATTCGTATATAGGTTTGCCTTCAACCTCCTGACCAAGATAGAAAATTCCGCTGTTTCCGCCTTCAGATACTTTCCATTCGAAAGTTAATTCAAAATTTTTGAATTTCTGATCGTAGATGATATCTCCACCATCTTTTGCTCCTGCTTCACCCATACCTGATCCGCTGATCTTGATTGCTCCATCATCGATGGTCCATGCCGTCGGCATATCGGTACGGTTATAACCTCTCCAGCCGGTAAAATCGGTTCCGTTGAAAAGTGTGATCCATCCTTCGTCAGCAGCAGTAACTTCTGTTGAATCTCCTGCATCGGCAGTGCTCGATTGTTTGTTTGCGTTCGTACAAGACATAAATATCATTCCAGATAAAATGAGTAAACTAAACGGGTAAAAAACTTTTTTCATAACTATTTTCCTTTTTAATTAAACTGATAACTATTTTAAAATAAAGGGAATAGCGATGAAACGAAATCATCGCTATTCCCTTCTACAGATCGTTTTACTTCGGCATATCAGGCAGTTTCCAGCCGTTTTTGTAGGTATGCTTGATCATTTCGTTTGCATATTCAGTGGCATTCATCGGTTCTGTCCAGGTCTTGTTGAAGGTGGGGTGGCCATCGGTAATCTTGAAGCCATCTTCAATGATTGAACGAACGGTTGCATCTGACGGTATGTTGGTGAACTTCATGTTGTCACCATCCCAATGCAATTCCTGATTCAGCGACTGCAGTCTCACGGCAAGAACACCCATCACAACCATCTCATTAAACGGTCCTGCTTCAGAGAAAGGAGAAGCGGTTTCAACACGGTTTACAGGTGATTCTTTACTGGCACGTACCCAGTCCATCTCATGAGAGAGAGTCACTTCACGTTGTGTTTTGGGAGAATTAGGCTTACGACCCGAAACCAACCATGGATTCACACCGTAGCATCCGCAGATGAGGGTGTCTTTTGTTCCGTGGAAGATCACACCACCACCCTGATCGTTCAGGTTTTTGCCTGCAGGAACACCTTCAGGACGCATTGGCACCAATCCGCCGTCGTACCAGTATACTTCCACCTCAGGCATTGCTACCTTTGGCATATTGTCACGGGCGGGGAAAACATATTTCACCATCTGTGCATTGGGAGCACAATCAGTCAACAACATGGTGGATGAACCTTGTACTTTTGTCGGATAACCCAGGTTCAAGCCTTTAAACACAGGATGAAGAATATGGCATGCCATATCACCCAGGGCACCTGTTCCGAAATCCCACCAGCCACGCCAGTTCCAGGGATGGTAGATATTATTGAACGGACGTTTGTTGGCCGGCCCGATAAAGAGATCCCAGTTCAATGTTGAAGGAACAGGATCAGCCTGCTTGGGGGTCATCAGACCTTGTGGCCAGATGGGCCTGTCGGTAAATGCCTCCACTTTCGTCACTTCACCTATCTGTCCATCGCTGATCCAATCGACTACCTGACGGACACCGGCGGCAGATGAACCCTGGTTACCCATGCTGGTAGCCACTTTCTGTTTTTTCGCCAGATTGGTAAGCAATCGCGATTCGTACACACTGTGTGTTAGCGGTTTCTGTACATACACATGTTTACCCATTGTCATTGCCTCGGCAGCAACGATGGCATGTGTGTGGTCGGCCGTAGCTACTACAACAGCATCGATACTCTTGCCCAACTCGTCATACATTTTTCTGTAATCGTAGTATTTCTTTGCTTTGGGGAAGTGATCGAAAACACGCTGACTGTATTTCCAGTCTACGTCGGCGAGTCCGATAATATTCTGACTCTCCAGATTCTTCAGGTTAGCAAAACCCATACCACCGACTCCAACGCCGACGATGTTTAGTTTATCACTGGGAGCCATGTGTCCCATACTCTTACCAAGTACCGAGGAGGGCACAATGGTTAATCCCGCTGCAGCTAAAGCGCTACTTCCCAGAAATTTTCTTCTTGAAATTTTTGATGACATAATTTTTCTTTTGATGTGTGAAATTAAATTATCAGGTAATTATTGTTCTATTTGAATGAAAATCTATTATTAGGCTGTAAATATAGCAAAAATATTTTTTGAAAGAGAAATTTTCCCGGTCTAATCGACCAATATCCTCAAAAAAGCATCATCAGTGCATAGGATTGATCAGTCAATTCATTCTCAGCATCGGCGAGTGAGGAAAAGTTCTGTGATCATTTATTCATTCTTTGTGTAAGAATATTTGGTATTGAAGAATGGAAGTTCACGCATTTATGTTGGTCAGATAATTCTGATACTCATTCCAGAGTGTTTCGATAGAATGCTGCTCCCCTAAAACATGTTTAATGGCACCATCAAAGCTCCAGGGTATAACTTCAAGTGTTGATTGATTGAATTTCCGCAAAAAATCATTGTCTTTTGTTGTAAGCCACTCCAAAAAGAAGCCTGTGGTCTGATAGCCGTCCAGCCAGTGTCCGCCCGGTTTGCGGTTGGTGGCGGGGAAATATCCGTTGTGCGCACGTACGGCATCGGCCATACCTTCTATAAAGGTGAAAAATATCTTATTGGTTCCGTATGAACCTATCCCCTGAGGCTCCAGCTGAAACCCATGGGTGAGCTCATGGTAAAGCACTCCTGCGGTTTCATACAACACCTTATCGTCACCACCTTTTTTAGCTGATTGCTCAACCCACCGGCTGCTGTAGAAAATACTTATCTCCGGTACCCCTCCGCCTTTCGCCGAGATACCTTTCACATCTTCAATCGTGTAATTAATTTTTCTGATTGCAGGGATACTGTCTTCAAGACTCCAGTAAAGTGTTTTTACCACTCCCAGGATACTTACCCTGATCAATTGCTGCGGATCGGGTACGATGCGTTCATAAATGGATGCTCCCTCCGTGTCTATTGCCTTATTAACAAAATGGATCTCCGGATAATGAAACCTGTCCCACGATTCTATTTTTTCATTAGAAACAATAGAATTTTTTGTGCCACAAGAGAACAGCATAAACGTAATTGTCAGTAATAATAATAATTGTTTTGTCATTTTAATAAATTAATGGGTGAAAGAAAAGGGTTTATCGTAACCGGAGATCGCTCTGTTTCATCTTATCATCAATTAAACTTATCTTCAGAGGGCGGTGCATCCTGAGGATCGCTCCCCCACTCTTTGTTGGCTTTGTCTCCCATAATCAGCATCAGTGTTCCGCCGTTCTTTATCTCGTCATGAGCGAACCAGGGTTTTGTCCAATCTTCTCCGTTCAGTGTGGCCGATTGGATATATTTATTCCCGGGACTGTTATTTTTCGCAATGATACGAAAAACGCGATCATTACCCATTTTCATGGTTACTTCATTGAAAAAAGGACTGCCGATATTGTAGGTGGGACTGCCCGGCGTGACAGCACAAATTTAGTTATTTTATCTGCATAAAGAGAAATTTGTTCTATTTTTGTCATAAGTAGAAGAAAACGATCTTACTATAGGGTTGTTTTTAAACTACATGACTG
>JAENWZ010000405.1 GCA_016649795.1 Proteiniphilum sp.
CCGATGTTGCCGTCTCCAACGGCACCGATGTGGTACTAACCGATGCGAAAGGATTCTATTCTGTCCCGGTCAGCGTGGGAAACACACTCTTTGTGATCAAACCCAGTGGTTATAAAACAGCTGTGGATGAAGACTTTATTCCTCAGTTCTACTACCATTATAAGCCGGAAGGGTCACCCGAAACGATGACCTATAAAGGAGTCTCTCCCAGCGGCAAGCTCCCTGAATCAATTGATTTTGCATTCAACAAATATAACGAACCGGAGAATTTCAGCGCGATCGTGTTTGGAGATCCACAGCCCTACTCGCTGGATGATCTGGACTATTTCACACGAAAGATCGTGGATGATGTGAAGAAAACAGAGAGTACACTGTTTGGTATCAGCCTGGGAGACATCGTTGGTGATAATCTCGATCTGCAGCCCGTCTACAAGGAGCGTATGCGCCGTTTACAGCTACCCTGGTACAACGTGATGGGCAACCATGATATGAACTACGACGCCCCCGCCGATAAACTCTCGGATGAGACGTTCAGTAAGAATTTCGGCAGTGCCAATTATGCGTTCAACTACGGCAATGCCCATTTTATCATCCTCGACAACATTCTCTATCCCGATCCGCGTGACGGCAAAGGATACTGGGGCGGTTACCGTCTGGATCAGCTTCTTTTTCTGGAAAATAATTTGAAGCATGTGCCCAAAGAGAAACTGATCGTTTTGTCGCAGCACATTCAAATGAAAAATGAACCCGGATACCGCATCGAAGACAGGCAGAGAATATTCGATCTGCTGAAAGAGTTTGACAATGTGCTGATCATGTCGGCTCACACCCACTTCCAGGATCAGATTGAGTATACTGCTGAACAGGGATGGCAGGGAAAGAAACCGTTGCACGAGTACAACGTGGGAACCACATCGGGCGACTGGTATTCCGGAAAACAAGATGCCGCCGGATTGCCTGACGCCACCATGCGCGACGGCACACCCCAGGGTTATGTTTTCCTGAACATCAACGGGAATAAATATGATGTGGACTATAAGGTAGCGGGTAAAGATGCTGAATATCAGATGAATATATTCGCTCCAAAAGTAGTGCCATATAAGGGAAGAACCACCTCGCAGATTGTGGTGAACTTCTTTATGGGCAGCAAAAAGGATCTTGTGGAATACCGCATCGACAATGGTCCCTGGCAAAAGATGCGTTATATTGAAACCATCGACCCTTCCTACATGACAAAACTGATTGAGTGGGATTACACCGACAAATTGCTTCCCGGTCGCCGTCCGTCGAACGCGGTGAACAGTACACACCTATGGAGCGGATCGCTTAAGCTCGATCTCCCTCCCG
>JAENWZ010000350.1 GCA_016649795.1 Proteiniphilum sp.
GGTACTAAAAACATCCTCTTCGCACGAAGAGGGATGCGAACGCCGCTGGATGCTCAACACACTCTCCTTTCAGGGAGAAAAAGGCCTTGTAAAAGAGGCTGTGGTGGAGGAGATCAGTTGGGAAAAGGATGAGAAGGGACGGTTCTCCATGGTCTCTTCAGGAAAAACAGAAATACTCAAAGCAGACCTGGTATTGCTGGCACTCGGATTTGTACATCCAGTGCAGGAGGGATTGCTCAACGAGCTGGGAGTTACCTACGATGTGCGGGGCAATGTGGCCGTTGACAAACAACACAGCAGCAGTGTAGACAAAGTATTCGCTACCGGTGATGCGATGATGGGTGCCAGCCTGGTGGTGAAAGCCATTGCATCAGGCAGGAAAGCAGCGGAAAATATTCATCAGCAATTATTGTGATGATTCGTTGATGTGATGATTCGATGATTCGTTGATTCGATCAATAAATCAGCAAATGGAAACGTAGTGTACATCCCGCAA
Source organism: Proteiniphilum sp. (assembly GCA_016649795.1). GTDB lineage: Bacteria > Bacteroidota > Bacteroidia > Bacteroidales > Dysgonomonadaceae > Proteiniphilum. The sequence continues at coordinate 497 of JAENWZ010000350.1, forward strand.
AGCGGAATCGGTCAATAGTTCAATCGCTAAATAGTTCAATCGGTAAATCAACAAATCAGTAAATCAACAAAATATGTGTGGAATAGTATGTACATTTAATACAAAAAAGCAGGGAGAAGAACTCCGTCCTCAGCTGCTGAAGATGTCTAAGAGACTGCGCCATCGCGGTCCCGACTGGACGGGTATCTACACATGCGACAAAGCCGTTTTAGCGCATGAACGACTCTCTATTGTCGATCCCGCCTCAGGGAACCAACCCCTCTACAGTAAGGACAGGAAACTGGTATTGGCTGTCAATGGAGAGATCTATAATCACAGGGAGATCCGCAAACGCTACGAAAAGAGTTATGAGTTTCTCACACAATCGGACTGTGAAGTGATCCTGGCACTCTACCGCGATAAGGGAGCCGGTTTCCTGGAAGATCTGAACGGCATCTTTGCTTTCGCACTGTATGATATTGAAAAAGATCTTTACCTCATCGGTCGTGATCATATTGGTATTGTCCCGCTCTATCAGGGATGGGATCGCGATGGAGCCTATTATGTCGCATCTGAACTGAAAGCGCTGGAGGGTTATTGCAATAAGATTGAAGAGTTCCCGCCGGGACACTATTACTACAGTCAGGATGAGCAACCGACAAGATGGTATGAGCGTGACTGGATGGAGTATAACAATGTGAAAGAGAACGTTTCAGATGTGGCAACACTAAGAAAAGCAATGGAGGATGCGGTACAGCGACAGTTGATGAGCGACGTACCCTATGGGGTGCTGCTCTCTGGGGGACTGGACTCATCCATCATCTCGGCCGTGGCTAAGAGATTTGCTTCAAAACGAATTGAGACAGACAATGTGGAGGATGCATGGTGGCCCCAGCTGCACTCTTTTGCCATCGGACTGAAAGGTTCACCCGACCTGGCAGCGGCGCGAAAAGTAGCCACCCATATAGGATCCATCCACCATGAGCTGGAATATAGCCTGCAAGAGGGTCTTGACGCCATACGCGATGTGATCTACCATATTGAAACATACGATGTGACTACCGTGCGCGCCAGCACGCCCATGTATCTGATTGCCCGCTATATCAAGTCTATGGGTGTGAAGATGGTGCTCTCAGGTGAAGGGGCAGATGAGATCTTTGGCGGTTATCTCTACTTCCACAAGGCACCCAATGCTGAAGAATTTCATAAGGAGACAGTGCGCAAGCTGAGTAAACTGCATCAGTATGACTGCCTCCGTGCCAATAAATCACTTGCATCGTGGGGTGTGGAGGGTCGCGTTCCTTTCCTCGACAAAGAGTTCCTGGATGTGGCCATGCGCCTCAATCCGAAAGACAAGATGGCCGGAAACGGGAAAATTGAGAAACATATACTGCGACAGGCATTTGCAGACTA
>JAENWZ010000424.1 GCA_016649795.1 Proteiniphilum sp.
CCTGCACACTCATCGCACCGTGGATGTCGAAGAAAATTCCGTCCAGGGGCAGCTTCTCCTCCAGCATATCCAGTGTTTGGGTGACCAGCGACTCGAATGCCTCGTGGGTCACAATACCACCCGGCATGGCATGACCTCGCAGGGTGGGGAGCCACTCGGCCCGGTCGATGACTCCCGAGTCGGGTGCCATAAAGGGATAATAGGTGAACACTTCATCTCCCACTCTCGCCCTGAACGCATCCTCATGTGATACTGCAGGTGAGAAGGTGCTCGACTCAATGGCAATGCCGGCGATGGCTATCCGGGGTAAATCTTTCTGACTGTTGGCGTTGTTGCAGCTTGTGTCAAACAGTAACAGCATCATTGAAATAGCAAAAAATATTTTTTTCATTGCTGTTTATTTGAATTTATATTGTTAATCACATGGATGGTGTGTGTGGCGACAAGGCAGGCTGTCTCTGTCCTTAGCCGTGTCTCTCCCAGACTTACCGGTTCAAAGCCGTTTGCGATCGCACTCTCTACCTCCTCCTCACTAAAGTCCCCCTCCGGCCCGATCAGGATCAGTGCATTCTCCCCTTTCCCGTATGTCTGTGCCAGCGGCTTCTTGGGCAGGTCGTAACAGTGAGCGATAAATTTTCTTCCGGTGAAGGGACGGGAGAGAAAGTCCTTCAGCCTGACCATCTCCTCAATAGCGGGTAAGAAAGCCTGTTGTGACTGTTTCATTGCCGAAATGGCGATCTTTTCCAGCCGCTCCCGCTTGATCTCTTTGCGTTCCGAAAAGCTGCTTAAGATGGGTATGAACAGGTCTGTCCCAATCTCTGTTGCTTTCTCCACGAACCACTCGTTGCGGTCCATCTGCTTGGTAGGTGCAAAAGCGGTATGGAGACTGTAATCCCTCTTTTTTACCGCTTCCCATTGAAGCAGGATACCTAAAGTACAATGTTTGGGATGCGCCTCTATCAGGCTGCAGTCGTAGAAGAATCCCTCTCCGTCGGTGACGGTCAGCCGGTCACCTTCCCTCATTCGAAGGACCTTGATGCAGTGTTGCGATTCCTGTTCAGGAAGACGGGGATTTGTTAATATATCGGGGCAATAGAAGAGCGTATCAGCCATATTGCTCAGCTTCAGGATTTGTTCTCTCTCC
>JAENWZ010000196.1 GCA_016649795.1 Proteiniphilum sp.
ACCCATCAATGAGATCCTTGCGCAGGCAGCCATGATCTGCATGCTTACGGCTACTGCCACGTCGGCACCCGTCGTGGCGGGGATCCTCGGTGGAAGCATCTCAGTGACGGCGGCCTACTCCATCATCAGCAACCTCTCTGTTGCTTTTATTGCACCGGTGTTCCTCTCTCTCATAGGGGAGAGTGGTACCACCCTTTCGTTCGGCAGCTCCTTCTGGCATATCCTACGGAGCGTGATGCCCATCCTCGTTGTGCCCTTCCTGTTGGCATTCATCCTACAGAAGACAGCACCCAAACTGCACGGGAAGATACAATCGGCACAGATTGTCTCTTTCTACCTCTGGGCGGCAGCCCTCACCGTGGTGATCGGCAACGTCACCCACTACGTTCAGCTGCAGGACGACGGCAACTACACACTGGAGGTGATCATCTCCGCCACCTCGCTGGTGATCTGTCTCCTGCAGTTTTACTTCGGCAGGAAGATCGGCAGGAAATTCGGGCGCACCATCGCCGGCGGACAGGGGCTGGGACAGAAAAACACGGTGCTGGCTATCTGGCTCACACAGACCTACCTGAACCCGCTGGCCACGCTCGGACCGGGCATGTATGTGCTGTGGCAGAACCTGGTTAACTCCTGGCAGATATGGAAGAAGAAACGTTCGGAAGAACATCAACCGGGCTGAGCACCCCCCCTCTTTTTACTCATTTATCCTTTCTCCTCTTATTAATTCTTAATTCTTAATTTTTTATGAAATATGTTTATCTTTGACCCTATTCAAAAATGCAGTCTAACCGGAAACATACAACAATATGGGTATAAAAAAAATAATGTCTTTTCTTCTTCTTGCAGGATTGATATTCCCTGCTTATGTGAAAGCGCAAAAGGAGGAAAAAGGGGGTGAATTTTCTGTTGACGTTAATCTCCGTCCCCGTTTCGAATACCGCCACGGATATGCTTATCCCCGTCTGGAAACGGATGAAGCATCAGCTTTCATCTCCAACCGTGCACGCATGGGGCTCAACTTTGACAATGGGTTTCTCTCGGCACGTCTCGCGGCCCAGGATATCTCGGTATGGGGGCAGAAGAGTCAGAAAGATAACGACGGTGGCAGATTCACCATGCATGAAGCGTGGGCACAGCTGACACACAACGGTCTCTTCGCGAAGATAGGGCGTCAGTCGCTCAGTTATGACGACGGCCGCATCCTGTCGGAATCGAGCTGGACACCCACCAGCATCTGGCACGATGCCCTGAAGCTGGGTTACGAAAATAAGCTGCACACGCTGCATCTGATCTTCGCCTACAACCAGTCGCGGGAGATGACCAACGCGGGCACCTTCTACGAACCTGTCGGACAGCCCTATCAGAATATGCAGACGCTCAGGTACCAGTATCACAACCCACAGGGGTTCACTGCGTCGGCACTCATTATCAATCTGGGTTTTGAAACAGGTGATCCCGAAGTGGACCCGCTGGTTTCCGAAAAGGTCTATATGCAGACCATGGGCACGAACATTGGTTACAAGAAAGAGAGCTGGAACATCATGGGGACCGCTTACTACCAGACAGGCACCAACAGCAACGACCAAAAGGTGGATGCATATATGCTGGCACTAAGGGGTGGTTACACACTTAGTCCGCGGTTCTCGCTTTACGGAGGAACAGAGTTTCACCCCGGTCAGGATGCCGACTCGGAGAAGGTGACACGGATGGATCTCCTCTATCGTTCCAACCACTCTTTTATGGGTTCCATGGACTACTTCAAAGGCTACGACTATTATGGTGTATGGGACAAGTACATCGGTCTGAAGTGGAAAGCATGGAAGAAGCTCGTATTGGATATGGGGTACCATCACTTCTCCTCCGCAAACCCGATAGATGTGGAGGGCAGGGAGATGAAAACCCTGGGTTCGGAGATAGATTTCTCTTTCACCTATCCTATCCGTAAATACGTCGTGCTCCAGGGAGGCTACTCCTTTATGCTGGCCACCGATGCGATGCCCATCGCCAAAGGGCGCGCAGGAGATGTAGATGCATGGCAGGAGTGGGCTTTTGTGAGCCTCACTATCAATCCCACTATCTTCAAAGGATGTTTCTAAAAACATTGCTTCCAGTCTCATTATCAGGCAAACCAACTCAGACAAATAATGTAACCTAACACTACCGATGAAGATTCACAAACGCATCTTTTTTTTCTTTTGCGCCATTTTATTTCTGTTCGCAGCATCGGCGCAGCCCGGCCAACTTTTAAAAGGTGAAATAATCGGAACAAAAAAGTCGGTGGACTACTCCACGGGAGCAAGCTCTGAGACGGTAAACACCATCAGCAATGTATTCGACGATGATTACAACACCTTTTTTGCCTCCTACGAAAGAAGCGGCACATGGGTGGGCCTCGATTTAGGCTCTCCCCATGTGATCACTAAGATAGGTTATTCTCCGCGCGTCTCTCAGCCCTCACGGGTGCAGCTGGCCGTTCTGGAGGGCGCCAACGATCCCGATTTCACCGATGCCATACCGATATATATCATCCCCGAAGCAGCAGGAGAAAGAAGTATGACCATGGCTGAGATCAGCTGCTCAAAGGGTTTCAGGTATGTCCGGTACATCAGCCCTTCCAACGTGCGGTGCAACCTGGCAGAGCTGCAGTTCTTCGGTTACCCGGGTGAGGGGGATCACTCCAAAATGTACCAGCCGACCAACCTGCCGGTGATTGTGGTCCATACAGAGAACAGTCAGGACATCGTTGAGAAGGAGCTTTGTCAGTAACATCATCGCCGGCGACCGTTCTAAAAGGGAGATCTCAGCTCTCTGGCTTGCTGCCAGAGAGTCGGGAAAGATCACACCGGAAACGATGGAGAGTCTGGTAGACAGCCTGGCTGCTTTGTTGAATGAATCACAAGCGTTGAATTTCAAAAGATGGCCTATCCTGAACAGTAAGGTACACCAGAACCCGGTAGCAAGAGGCAGCTATCAGGCAGAGGTGGATGCTGTGAAAAATTATATCGTGGAGAGGATTGACTGGATGGATGAGAAGGTGATTGTAGAGGCACCGGATCCTCCTGTTGTTGATCCTCCTGACCCCCCCGATCCACCGGTGGTGGTACCTACTGAAGGAACGATCATTATCAATCACTTAACACTCACGGTGAAAGATTATGATAACGAGACCTATCTCTACCTCTATGATCTGAGTGGCCGATCTATCACCACCAAAAAGCTGCAACCGGAAGAGACCTACAGTGTCAGGCTATTCCCGGGGATGTATATAGTTCAGTTACACGATCTTACCACCAACACCGTTGAGTCGCGTAAGGTGCTGTTGTATTAACGCGTATAACCGGACGAGCGGACTATCCTCTCCATCACCCTGTTGGTGCGGGCAGCTGTGCTGCCGGTACTTACAGGCGGCTCACCCCTGCCATTCAGGTAGTTGACGATGCTCTCTATCAGGTAGTACTGAATATTCTCCGGGTTCTCCTCACGGTACTCCCGTACCCCGTCGGCACTCTCCAGGAGGATGGGTGTGAACATAAAAGTAGAGCAGGTGAGCTTACCCTTTGTACCCACGAAATCGATCAGGTCGGTGCGAGTATCATTGGGAGCGACAAAGCTCCAGCTGCCACTGCCCAGCACCTCCGACGGAAAACGGAAGGCAGCGGTGACTGTATCCTCCACATCGTAGAGTCCCCCCACATTGGCCGTGAACCCCTGCACATCGGTGATCTCTCCGAACAGATAATCGAGCAGATCGAGCTGGTGTGATGCCAGATCATAGAAATAACCGGCGCCGGCAAGCTCTCTCTTCACTCTCCAGGGCAGGTTCGTCCGATCGAAATCGGTCTGATAGGGGGGGATGGCAAAGCGTATCTGCACGGTGGAGAGGTCGCCCAGCAGACCCTCATCAATCAACTGCTTCACCCTGTTGAAGTAGGGCAACGTACGCCGGTAATAGGCCACGAAGAGGGGCACACCGGTCTCTTCCGAGACACGGTTCATCGCAACCGCCTCTTCCCAGGAGGCAGCCATCGGCTTCTCCACGTAGACCGGCTTACCGGCCCTCATCGCAGCAATGGCGTACGCAGCATGCGACCCGGGAGGCGTGGCTACGTAGACGGCGTTCACCTGCGGGTCGTTGATCAGTTCTTCTGCATCATCGTACCATTTACCGATACCATGCCTTAGTGCATAATCTCTTGCCTTATCACCATCACGGCGCATCACAGCCACCACACCTGATCCTTCCACCTTACTGAAAGCCGGGCCGCTTTTCTTTTCTGTGACGGCACCACACCCGATAAATCCCCACTGTACCATATAAATGAAATTAAGAATTAAAAATTAAGAATTAAGAATTAAAAGTTAAAAATGAAAAATGAGAGCTGACAGCTGATTACTGACCGCTGATCGCTTATCACTTACAGCTTATAGCTTATAGCTTTTCCCTTTTCCTGTACGATACCACACCCAGCATTCCGATTATCGCAAATGCTGCCGCAATATAGACAAAAACGGACGACAAATTATCAGTCTGACCGTAAGAATGCATTCCGCTCAGGAGATAGTTCACCCCGAGGAAAGTCATCAGCACCGATGCAAAAGCAAGGACAGAG
>JAENWZ010000418.1 GCA_016649795.1 Proteiniphilum sp.
GAGATGTGTGCAGCACGACAAAAAGATATTCTCAGCGACGTGTGGCCTGCACTTAAACCGGGAGGTGTGCTTATTTACAGCACCTGCACATATAACAAGGCCGAAAACGAAGAAAATGCTCTCTGGGTGGCACACAATCTGGGCGCTGCGTTTATTGAGGTACAAGCAAAAGAAGAGTGGGGGATCACTCCTTCATTTGTTCACGAAGCAGTTTGTTCCCGTTTTTTTCCTTATAAGACCAAAGGAGAGGGACTGTTCGTCAGCGTATTAAAAAAAACGGAATCAGCGCTTCCTGGAGCTGATTTATCCTCAAAAGCTTCTTTTACCTCTAAAAAGAGCAAGAAGAGACCACCGCTGTTTGTGAAGGATATATCTAACTATGCCGGATTGATAAAGAATCCGGAATTGTTCGATTTTATTGAAGTGGATAACCGCATCACAGCGCTGCCAAAAGCACATTCCGAAACGATGCTTTCTTTGAGAGAGGGTTTGAGAATTGTTTCAATGGGTATTGAAACCGGAGAGAAGAAAGGAAAGGATTTTATCCCGTCGCACTCACTGGCAATGAGCATGGAAATGAATCGGGCTGCATTCTGTACCTATGAACTACCGTATGATCAGGCAATCCCCTACCTGCGTAAAGAGGCCATTACACTTACCGATACACCCCTGGGTTTTGTCCTGCTCACCTATAAAAATGAACCGATAGGTTTTGTAAAGAATATAGGTAACCGGGCAAATAATCTCTATCCTAACGAATGGCGTATACGTAGCGGTTATCTACCGGAAGTCAGGCCTGAGATCCTCTCCGGTTAGCACGTTGTTTATCACACTTCATTCTTCATTCTTCATTCTTCATTCTTCATTTCTATTCTTAATACTTAATACTTAATACCATGTATACCCGGCAAACTCTCACTTATCTGTTCGTACTCTTAGCGATGTTTGTAGGAATACTCTCTCTCCTGCTCTCGAACAAGCTGGTGAAAGAGCTGTCGGAAGAGGAGCGTGATAAGCTGGCCATTTGGGTATTGGCAACTAAGTCGGTAGCACTGGATGACACGGGCACAGATATGTCATTGGTATTGAGTATATTACGGAGTAATACGACGATACCTATTATTCTGCATGATGAGAATAGCGGTAAGCTGCTGTCACACAATATCAGGCTTCCTCAGGAGGAGA
>JAENWZ010000342.1 GCA_016649795.1 Proteiniphilum sp.
ACAATCTTGTTTCCGGGAACAATCTGCAGATTTAATCTGGCACAGGGACCAATCAATGCATTGATCAGTTGTTGCGCCCGCAAATCGGCAAGCCACACATCCACATTGCGATAGTGCCACACCAGGGCGGCATCTTTTTGTTCCATATGTGAGCGGGGTGTTTTGTCAATCGTGTGTTGAATAATGTCGATGATCTCATCGTCCCACGCAACTTTCTCCATAATATTTTTGTTCCATTTCCCGTTATCTTTGTAGAATATACCATGTTCGGCAGCAAAATCGAGTTCTGACCCTTCAAACCATTTATCAAGTATCTGGTGATTCCTTCCACTGTTGATCACCACCTTGTTCTTCTTGTCTGCACTCATCTGCTGAAGCAGCTCCAAGAGCTGAGGTGAGGGAACAGCATCCTCCGGATTCTTCACAAAGGGAGCGAGTGTGCCATCGTAATCGAGCAGGATAAGACGAGATGCCGCTTCGTCGTAAGCACTCTTTATCTGCGTGAGTTGTCTCTTTCCTACAATTTTCTGGAGGATCTCTTTGTTCTGTGTTTTGATTGACTGTAACTCATTGACGAAATCGTTCGCCCATTTTTTCACTGTCTGCGTGGAGATCTTTTTCTGCATCTTCAGTAACCGCTCTTTTTTCTCCATTTCAGGCATGGTGAGTGCCTGGAGGATCGCTTTTTCAATCTCATCCGTATCGTTGGGATTGATGATGATAGCATCCTGCAGCTCAATGGCTGCACCTGCCATCTCGCTGAGGATAAGCACACCTGTGGTGTCTCTTTTGGTAGCCAGGTACTCTTTGGCCACCAGGTTCATTCCGTCACGTAGTGGTGTGACCAGGGCTATATCGGAGATATCATACATCGCTATCAGCTCTTCGAAACTGAAGCTGCGATAAAAATAGTAGATAGGGTTCCACCCTAATTGGGAGTATTTGCCATTTATCTCTCCAATAGCCTGATCTATCTTCGTTTTCAGTTCCGCGTACATATCTACCGTATCACGCGAAGGGACCACAATCATCGCCAGTGATACTTTCTCGTGGTATTCGGGATGGTTTTGCAGGAACTGGACAAAACCATTCAAGCGGTGTAATATCCCCTTGCTGTAATCCAGCCGGTCCACAGATAGAATAACGGTCTTGTCTCCCAGTTCTTCTTTCAGCAACAACGCCTTTTCTTTTACTTCCGGCAGTGCGGGTGCGTCGTGGTATTGCTCGTAATTAATACCCATAGGAAAAGCATCCACATGCACAATCCTGTCTTTCAGGTTGATCTCGTCGAGACTGCAGTTGAGGTCAAGCACGCGATAGATCGCACTGATAAAGTGACGCATATAGTCGTGTGTGTGAAAGCCGATGAGGTCAGCGCCAAGCAGACCCTCCAGCACTTCCTCTCTTTCGGGAAGAACCCTGAAGAGCTCGTATGAGGGAAAAGGTATATGATGAAAGTAGCCGATGTTCGCATTCGGTTTTTGATCACGGATCATCTTTGGTAACAGCATCAGCTGATAATCCTGTACCCATACAATATCGTCATTTTCAATAAAGGGGACCGCTTCATTACTGAAGAGCGTATTGACCTTCTGGTAGGCCTCCCAATATTCCGCTTTATATTCAATATAGGAGAAAAAGTAATGACACAATGGCCAGATGGTACTGTTGCTGTACCCTTCGTAATAGTTTTCAATCTGATTGTCCGAAAGGAAAACAGGATGAAAGTTCAACTCATGAAGCTTGTTTGTGATCTCCTCCTTTTCACTTTCATCATCGGTATGTATACCCGGCCAACCGACCCAGAATTTCTCTGCCTGCGTTTCAAGTGAACCAAGACCTGTTGCCAGACCGCCTTCACTTCTTTCTATGATAAATTGGCCATATTTTCTTTCTATTTTTACAGGTAGCCTGTTAGCAATAATAATGATTTTCATTTTTTATCCATTTAATGCTTTTAACCACCC
>JAENWZ010000265.1 GCA_016649795.1 Proteiniphilum sp.
CTTTCTCCTCGGTAAAACCGAGCACGGAGAACATCTTCTTCTGCAGGGCGCTGTCGTGAATACGTATCGATCCGCCGCCAATCTCCACGCCGTTGATCACCAGGTCGTAGGCGTTGGCACGTACCGCACCCGGGTTGGTGTCGAGCAGCGGTATATCCTCCGGTTTGGGAGAGGTGAAAGGGTGGTGTTTCGCGAAGAAGCGGTTCAGCTCCTCATCTCTCTCCAGCAGGGGGAAGTCCACCACCCAGAGGCACTTGTAGTTCGTCTTGTCTCTCAGTCCCAGTCGTGATCCCATCTCCAGACGGAGCTCACTCAACTGTTTCTGCGTTTTCTCTGTCTCACCTGCCAGCAGCAGGATCAGGTCGCCCGGTTTGGCATTGCACTGTTCCGCCCATTTTCTGAGCACCTCTTCGCCGTAGAACTTGTCCACGGACGATTTCAGCGTTCCATCCTCGTTGTAGCGGACGTAGATCAGCCCTTTGGCACCTATCTGCGGACGTTTCACGAAATCGGTCAGCTCATCCAGCTGCTTGCGGGTATAGACGGCGCATCCTTCGGCGCAGATCGCTCCCACATATTCAGCTGCGTCGAACACCACGAAATCGTGTCCCGTGGTCAGCTCTTTCAGCTCATTGAACTTCATCTCAAAACGGATATCCGGCTTGTCCGATCCGTACTGTCTCATCGCGTCGGCATAGCTGATACGGGGGAAGTCGGGGATCTCGATCCCCTTGATCGTTGTGAAGAGATGCTTCGTCAGTCCCTCAAATGTGTTGAGTACATCCTCCTGATCCACGAACGACATCTCGCAGTCTATCTGTGTGAACTCCGGCTGGCGGTCGGCACGCAGGTCCTCATCGCGGAAGCATTTCACGATCTGGAAATAGCGGTCGAAGCCAGAGACCATCAGCAGCTGCTTGAAGAGCTGGGGTGACTGCGGCAGTGCGTAGAACTCGCCCTGGTTCATGCGTGAGGGGACGATGAAGTCACGTGCTCCCTCGGGTGTGGATCCTATCAGCACCGGTGTCTCCACCTCCATGAATGCTCTCTCGTCGAGGTAGCGGCGTGTCTCGAACGCCATTCTGTGGCGCAGCTCCAGGTTTTGGCGCACCACGTTGCGGCGCAGGTCGAGGTAGCGGTATTTCATCCGCAGCTCATCCCCACCGTCGGTCTCAGTCTCGATGGTGAAAGGAGGTGTTTTGGATGCATTCAGTACAGTCAGTTCAGAGGTGATGATCTCTATCTCACCGGTGGGGATGTGCGTATTCTTGCTGGAGCGCTCCTTCACCGTGCCGGTCACCTGTATCACCCACTCGCGCCCCAGCCTGTTGGCCTGTTCGCAAAGGTCGTGGTTCACCTCCTGGTTGAACGAGAGCTGTGTGATGCCGTAACGGTCACGCAGATCGATAAAAGTCATGCCGCCCATTTTCCTGATTTTGGATACCCAGCCGGCCAAAGTCACCTCCCTGTTTGCATCGGCCAACCGCAGTTCGCCGCACGTGCTGTTTCTGTACATAAATGATATCTGTTGTTTTACGTTTGTTTTTTGTACTGCAAATGTACATAAATCTTGTGTGAAACGGAAAGTTAAACAAAAAAAGCTGACCAGATTTGAGAATCTCAGAAAATAATTGTACTTTTGCATCCACGTTTTGGAAATTTATTTTCGGGGTGTAGCGCAGTCCGGTTAGCGCACCTGCTTTGGGAGCAGGGGGTCGTGGGTTCGAATCCCGCTACCCCGACACAATAAGACACTTATCTGATCACTCAGGTAGGTGTTTTTTTTGTTTCCGCAAATAAAATAGGATTGACTTTTTTTATCTGCAAGAGTGTCCATAAATAAATGATTGTGAATAAAAAAACTGATAAAAATGCGATTTGTTAATAATAATTCACTAAACTTGCATGTTGGATTATTTTCACGATCTTTTACCGGATTATTACCCTGACATGTACACACAATGCGTATGAATTTCACTCAATTATTAATCTGAAGCATATTCAATTATTATATATGCGCAACGATAATATTATAAAACAACATATTTAACTCCATCGAAATTAACGAATTAAGCAAATTGACATTAGAGATAATCAAGAAATAGGCGCCAAACTATTGCGCATACACAAAGATGTTGTGCACAAGCGTAGAAAGACAGTGCGACAGTGAAAAATTTGCTGTAAAAAGACAAAAAAAGAAAAACAATATAATGAACAGCCGACCCACAAAACTGTACATTTGCAAGCCCCGACACACAAGCCGATGCTTCAGCTTGCAAAAGAGCAGTTTTCTTGCCGACGCACCCTTGGAAATTGGTACATTTGCGTTTATTGATAATGATTTTAAGACAGGATTAAATAATGTTTGAACAAACTTTTAAGAATATTGACGACATACTGCACAAAGATGCTGGTTGTGGAAGCGAATTAGATTATGTAGAGCAAACTTCTTGGGTGCTGTTCCTGAAATATTTGGACGATTTGGAGCGTGACCGTGCCACAGCAGCCGAACTTACAGGAAAAACCTACACCACCATTATTGACAAAGAATATCAATGGAATAATTGGGCTGCCCCAAAAATTACAAACGGAAACGGAGCATTAAAAATTGACCATAACGCACTTACAGGCGATGACCTCACCGACTTTGTAAACAACAAACTGTTTCCTTACCTCAAAAAATTTAAACTGAGTGCCGAGAGTGCCGACACCATTGAATACGAGATTGGAGAGATTTTCAGTGAACTGAAAAACCGTATACAAAGCGGTTACAATTTGCGTGAAGTGATAGACCGTATTGACGAATTGCGTTTCCGTACCCATGCAGAAAAGCACGAAATGAGTCATTTGTACGAAGACAAAATAAAAAACATGGGCAATGCTGGGCGAAACGGAGGCGAATATTACACCCCCCGACCGCTTATTACCACCATTGTTAAAGTAGTTGCCCCAAAAATTGGCGACAAAATTTATGACGGTGCTGTTGGTTCTGCTGGCTTCCTCTGCGAAGCGTTTGACTATCTGAAAAACAGCAAACCACTTTCTACCAAAGAAAC
>JAENWZ010000387.1 GCA_016649795.1 Proteiniphilum sp.
ATTCCGCGTTTTCTGCTGTTATAGTTTAAAGCTATGTTTACATGTGATGTCAATTGGCAGTCAAATACGATCATTAATAGAGAAAGTGTACAGATACAGATGATGATCGTGAAACAGATGTTGACAATGCCTGATTCAATTCGACGACCGCAGGGAAGTCAGTACCATTTACCTTGATGTAACAAAAAAAATAGACGTATGAACAACCTGGAAACATCCTACATGGGCCTCAGGCTCAACAGCCCCGTCATCCTGGGCGCATCAGACCTCACCTCCAACCCCGACGTGCTGAAGAAAGCAGAAGAGCAGGGTGCAGCCGCAGTGGTCTACAAAACACTCTTCGAGGAGCAGATACAGATGGAGAACCTGCACCACGATGAGAAAATCAGTCAGTACAACGATATCCATGCCGAGATGGTCACCCTCCATCCCGACATCGAGCGTTCCGATATCGAATATTATCTTGTGAAGCTCCGCAAGGTGAAAGAGAGCCTCTCCATACCTGTGATCGCCAGTCTGAATGCCGTGAACGAATCCAGCTGGTTCCGCTATGCTAAGCTTATCGAGGAGACCGGCGTGGACGGTATTGAGTTGAACCTTTATCAGATCCCCACGCGGTTCGATCTTGACTCTGCCACCATCGAGCAGCAGCAGGTCAGTATTGTTGCAGGGGTGAAAGAGCAACTCTCCATTCCCGTAAGCGTGAAGTTGAGCTCCGACTACACCAACATCCTCCATTTCGCCAAGCGGATCGATGAGGTCGGCGTGCACGGGATGGTGCTCTTCAACGCTTTCTTCCAGCCCGATGTGGATATCCGTAATGAGAGTCACAAGCGTGCCTTCAACCTCACCCGGAAAGGGGAGTACAAGAAATCGCTCCGCTATGCCGGCATGCTCTTTGGTCGAGTGAACGCCGATGTATGCAGCAGCCGTGGCATCTTTAACGGTGAGGATGTGATCAAGCTCCTTCTCACCGGCGCCTCCTGTGTACAGGTTGTGAGTGCTGTCTACAAGCACGGTATCGAAAGGGTAGGCGAGATCAACCGTGAGATATCGGAATGGATGGAGAAGAAAGAGTACAGCAGCATTAGCCAGTTCAGGGGTAAGCTCTCCGACAGCGTGCTCAACAAGAACAACACCCTGCTTATCTACAAGAGAGCACAGTATATCGACCTTCTCCTGCACTCCGACACCATCCTCAGTGATCTGGAGTGGTAAGAAGGAGGTTTGTAAACTTTTTTTTACTATTTTTGCATGTCGGGCAGGAAAAGACCGGTGTGCAGTGCCGGCACGTCATATCGCGTAAGTGAATAACACATCACAATAAAAAACAAATTTATGCAAACCGGAAAAACGATCTCCATCCTGTTGTTAACCGTTATCGGCATTACTTTTTCATCGTGTGCCACCATCCCTAAAGGAGCTGTGGCCGTCATCCCTTTCAACAAGGAGAAGTATCTCGGTAAATGGTATGAGATAGCGCGGCTCGATTTCAAGTTCGAACGTGATTTGAAC
>JAENWZ010000397.1 GCA_016649795.1 Proteiniphilum sp.
ATCGATTGGAGCGCCATCCAACAGAAACCGGGTGTCGCTACGCGTGCTGCCTCGGCAACGGTATTGGGTGAACTGGCTAAAAAGGTGGAAAATATGATCGTTGCCTCGGCCGATCTCTCCAACTCCGATAAAACAGATGGCTTCCTGAAACATACGAAAGCATTTACAAAGGATGATTTCTCCGGAGCCTTCCTGCAGGCGGGTGTTTCAGAGTTTACCATGTCCTGCCTCTGCATAGGAATGAGTTTGCACGGAGGTGTGATCCCCGCATGCGGCACCTTCTTTGTCTTTTCCGACTATATGAAACCCTCCATACGTGTGGCTGCACTGATGCAGACACCGGTGATCTTTATATGGACCCACGATGCCTTCCGCGTGGGTGAAGATGGACCCACGCACCAGCCGGTGGAGCAGGAAGCGCAAATACGTCTTTTGGAGAAACTGCAGAATCACGATGGTCGCAACTCCATACTTGTGCTGCGCCCCGCTGACGCGAATGAAACCACTGTTGCATGGAAGATGGCGATGGAAAACGCAGCTACTCCCACAGGGCTGATCCTTTCCCGTCAGAATATCAAAGATCTTCCTGCGAAAGGGGTACGTTATAAGGAGGCTCTTCAGGCTGAAAAAGGAGCCTATATCGTGCAGGATGATGAGGGATACGATGTGATCCTGCTGGCTTCAGGATCGGAGGTCTCCACGTTGGTGGAAGGAGCTGATCTACTTCGTGCCGATGGCGTGAAAATACGAATCGTTTCTGTTCCCTCGGAAGGATTATTCAGGGCACAATCACCCGATTACCAGGAGTCGGTATTGCCAAAAGGAAAGAAGAAATTCGGCATGACCGCCGGACTCTCTGTGACACTGGAAGGACTTGTTGCCGGTGATGGAGCAGTCTGGGGTATGAACTCATTCGGATTCTCCGCACCCTATGAAGTCCTCGACGAAAAACTGGGCTATACAGGGAAGAACGTATTTGAACAGGTGAAAAAACTGTTGTAATCACTGAAAAAGAATTGTTATGTCACTATTCGATAATTCAGTTAAACCTATCGCTATCGGTTCCGATCACGCAGGATTTGAGAGGAAGCAATACATCATTAAAGTGCTCGAAGAGAAAGGTATCCCTTACAAGGATTTTGGCGCTTTTTCGTCTGAAAGCAGCGATTATGCCGATTACGCACATCCGCTGGCAGAAGCAGTTGAAAAGGGTGAATGCTACCCCGGAATAACTATTTGCGGGACAGGCAACGGCATCAGTATGACGGTGAACAAGCATCAGGGTATTCGTGCCGCTTTATGCTGGAACAAGGAGATAACTTTCTATGCAAGAGCACATAATGATGCGAATATCCTCTCCCTGCCGGGGCGCTTCCTGAGTGAGGAGGAGGTTTACGAGATCCTGGTTACCTTTCTCAACACC
>JAENWZ010000057.1 GCA_016649795.1 Proteiniphilum sp.
AAAGAAAAAAGCGTATAACTTTCAAATTTTCATTTTCAGTTATACGCTTTATGAGTGATAAAAATTATTGATCAGACTGTTGCTGAATCTTTACATCTTTACATCATTCCACCCATTCCGCCGCCCATTGGCATCTGCGGAGCCGGATTATCTTCTTTAATATCGGTGATTGCACACTCAGTTGATAGAAACATACCAGCAATAGAAGCGGCATTTTCCAAAGCTACGCGGGTTACTTTCGCCGGATCGATCACTCCTGTTTCGTATAGGTTCTCATATTGATCTAAACGGGCATTGTATCCGTAATCGCCTTTGCCTTCACGAATTTTCTGTACAATCACTGCTCCTTCTTTGCCTGAATTGATCACAATCTGACGAAGAGGTTCCTCAATGGCACGTTTCACGATCTCAATACCGGTAGTTTCATCTTCGTTATCACCTTTCAAACCTTCGAGGGCATCGATTGCTCGGATGTAAGCTACACCTCCTCCGGGAACAGTTCCTTCTTCCACAGCTGCACGGGTTGCTGACAATGCATCCTCTACACGATTTTTCTTCTCTTTCATCTCCACTTCAGAGGCAGCACCCACATAGAGTACTGCTACTCCGCCGGCCAACTTGGCAAGGCGTTCCTGCAGTTTTTCGCGATCGTAATCGGAAGTTGTTTTCTCTATTTGCGCACGGATCTGACCGATGCGGCTTTCGATCGCATTTTTTTCACCCACACCGTTTACAAGAGTGGTTGTATCTTTGTCGATCGTTACTTTCTCAGCGCTTCCCAGCATTTCAAGAGTGGCATTTTCCAGTGTAAGTCCTTTTTCTTCTGAAACCACTACCCCACCTGTAAGAATTGCGATGTCTTCTAACATCTCTTTTCTGCGGTCTCCAAATCCTGGAGCTTTCACGGCAGCAATTTTCAATGATCCGCGCAGGCGGTTAACGACCAGTGTAGTCAAAGCTTCAGAATCGATATCTTCAGCAATGATAAGCAACGGCTTTCCTGTTTGTACACCTTTTTCAAGGATGGGGAGTAAGTCTTTAATAGCGGAGATTTTTTTATCGTAAATCAGGATCAACGGATTTTCGAAATCCACTTCCATCGCTTCCGTATCGGTCACGAAATAGGGAGAGATGTATCCACGGTCGAACTGCATACCTTCCACTACCTCGACATAGGTATCTGTTCCTTTGGACTCCTCGACGGTGATCACACCCTCTTTGCTCACTTTCTGCATCGCTTCAGCAATCAGTTTCCCGATGGTTTCATCTCCGTTTGCAGAGATCTTGGCAACGTTTTCAATTTTTTTCAGGTCATCACCCACTTCAACGGCTTGCGCTTTCAGGCTTTCAACCACCTTAATCACCGCTTTATCGATACCACGTTTCAAATCCATCGGGTTTGCTCCGGCAGTAACGTTTTTCAGTCCCACACCAATGATAGATTGTGCCAATATAGTAGCAGTTGTTGTTCCGTCACCAGCATCATCGTTGGTTTTGGAAGCAACCTCTTTCACCAGTTGTGCACCCATGTTCTTGAATGAGTCTTCCAACTCTATCTCTTTGGCCACAGTTACACCGTCCTTGGTAATCTGGGGAGCGCCGTATTTCTTGTCGATAATCACATTACGCCCTTTAGGTCCCAATGTTACTTTCACGGCATCTGCCAATTCGTCCACACCTTTTTTCAGCAGGTCGCGGGCTTCCATGTTAAATTTAATCTCTTTTGCCATTTTATTTTGTTTATTTGATTGTTTTGTTTGATATAATACAGATTGATTCAGATTGAAGCCGGTTCACTTCTTTCAATCTTGACCAATATGTTTAATTATGAAAGAATTGCTAATATGTCAGTCTGACGCATGATGAGATGTTGCACACCATCAATTTCGATTTCAGTACCTGCATATTTACCGTAAAGCACACGATCGCCCTCTTTCACGATCATCTCTTCCTCTTTTGTACCGTTACCTACGGCCATCACTTCCCCTTTCAGGGGTTTTTCTTTTGCTGTATCGGGAATAATTATTCCACTCACTGTTTTCTCTTCTGCAGCTGCCGGTTTCACCAGGACTCTGTCTGCCAATGGTTTGATGTTCATATTACTTAAATTGATGTTAATATAATTAATTATTGTTATCTGTTTGACATGATCTGAACTGCGAAATCTGTGCCAAAATTTTTATTTCCCCATTTAATTCTAAAAATAATTATTCTTAAACAGATCCTGACAGAATTACTGACAAAATTTCAGGTGTCAGGTGTCATAATTGGTATCTTCCATTTTCAGCCTGTTTCGGGTAAACTTAAAACCCTTTAAGATGTTTATTATTGACAAGGAGAGAGAGAATAGTAACAGAATAGGAACTAACCCATAAAAATCAGTCCAATGAACAGGTCATCCAACAGGAAAAAGAGTAACCGGAACATGTACATAATCGCATTGCTGATTGTGACAGTAGGTTTAGCCCTCTTCTTTTTAATCAAACCGGACGCTAAAACAGAAACAGCCATGCAGACTGATGTGTTGGAAATACCTTTCTCCAAACAGGGAGAACTGATATTTATTGGCCAGACAGCTTCCGATACCCTTGCGATGATAGAGATTGAGGTAGCTGATGACGATCAGAAGCGTACCCGTGGATTAATGTATCGGAAATCGATTCCCGAAAACGGGGGGATGCTTTTCAGACATGAGATGGAGCAGATACAGAGTTTTTGGATGAAAAACACCTATATTCCGCTGGATATCATCTTCGTAAATAATGAAAAAACAATCGTCACCATACACCACAACACCAGACCGATGAAAGAGTGGAGCTATGCATCCACGGAGCCGGCCATCTATGTAGTGGAGGTGAATGCCGGTTATTGCGCCAGACACAATATCAGTACGGGGGACAAGATTGATTTTGTGATTACGCTATAGCGTTGTTCCACGGGAAAAGCTTTTCTGCCGATTATTCCGCACCTCTGTTCTTTACATATTTCTCCAGCCACTGATCCTGTTCCCAAAGCAGGTGAAGGATATTCTCCCTTGCAGCGTATCCGTGACTTTCCATTGGCAAAATAACCATGCGCACCGGAGCACCAAAACTTTTCAGTGCCTGGAAATAGCGTTCACTCTGCATGGTGTGCGTACCGGAATTATTGTCAGCCTCGCCATGCACGATCAGCATGGGGGTTTTCATTTTATGGGCATGCATGAAGGGAGAAATGCTGTTGTAGACATCTGTTGCTTCCCAAAAGTTACGTTCCTCACTTTGAAAACCGAAAGGAGTAAGCGTACGGTTGTATGCTCCGCTGCGGGCAATACCTGCAGCAAAAAGATCAGAGTGTGAGAGCAGATTGGCCGTCATGAAAGCACCGTAAGAGTGTCCGCCTACAGCTACCCTCTCCCGATCGATGTAGCCAAGTGCATCCACCGCATCGATGGCCGCTTTCGCGTTAGCTACCAGCTGTTCCACAAATGTATCGTTCGGTTGTTCATCACCTTCTCCAACGATGGGAAAAGAGGCATCGTCGAGCACCGCATATCCGCGTGTGACCCAGTAAATGGGGTTTCCATAGGAGAGATAGGTGAAGTTGTTGGGATTGGATCTGTTTTGCCCTGCACTACTTTTATCCTTATATTCGGTGGGGTAAGCCCACATGATCATCGGCAGCCTCTCTTTCTTCTTTCTGTCATATCCGGCTGGCAGATAAAGAGTGCCTGTAAGTGCTACACCATCAGCTCTCCGGTAGTTAATCACCTCTTTATAGACACCTTCTATGCTTTTAAAAGGATTTTCAAAAAATGTGAGTGCTCTGTTGGCAACCTTTCTTTTTATATTTCGGATATAGTAATTGGGATACTCCCTTGGTGATTCAACGCGCGTGATGACTGTCCCTGCTTTGCTATCGACAAAAGAGAGCAGCTCTTCCACCTGGTTGGTCGCTTTTGATTGATAAATTCGTTTCTTTTTCAATGATTTCAGGTCGATCGCATCAATAAAGGGGAACTGACCCTCTGCCGTGAAACCCTCGCCGAAAAGCCAGGCCGTGCTGCCGTCGATCTTGAGCGTATATCTACCGAGTGCATTCATTTCTGTTTGCAGTGTGCCGGGATGACTGTATGCATCCTGATAATTCCGGTCTGCGATTATGCGCGGTGCCTGGCCGTTATCGGAGGGATTGAAGAGGTACATTTTGGTATTCCGTGTGTTCCACCATCTGTCGCTCACCACGGCATAGTTTTCGTTTCCCCATGTGATTCCCGCAAAGCGATTGATGGTTTTCACCAGCGGACAAGGTGTACCGGTAAATGGGGCATTGAGCTGAAACAGTGCATCGCGATGGGTGACCACGACCTCCGGATCACCTTTGTCGAGGGCTTCCACCCAGGCCAGGGTTGCCGGCTTATCGGCACGCCAGTGGATGCTTCTTTTCCCTTCGTAAGTCGCCATGAAGCCTACGGGCAGGTTATCGAGCAACGGTTGTTTACTGAAGTTCAGTAGAAACTGACCATCTGAGGTGTAGATATCGGTACTGTTCGGGAAGCTGTAAAAGGGTACAACATATGAAAAGGGATGTGCCAGCGTGGTAAGCATCAGGTACTCACCATTGGGAGAGAACACCTCATCCAGATACATCCCAGCTTCTTTCCAAAGCGTTTGTGCTCCGGTGAGACTCACTTTATACAATTCTGATCTCAGCAGCGTCTCGAAATTGGCTTCATCCATAGGATTCTTCAGGAGATCCTGGTAGGTTCTGTTCTGAGAGATCTCTCCGTCGCTGACAGAGACGATAGGGCCGTCAGGGATGGTTTTCTTCGGATCTGTCAGTGTAGCACGATCTTTGGGCATCATCCTCACCAGCAGATCGTTGCTTCCGGGAAACCAGCTGTAGGGATAACCGGCATTGGCATTGATAACAGCATCGGTCAGTTTCAGGGCAGCAAGCGAACTCAAATCGACCACCCACAATTCAACACCGTTGTGTATCGTGTTGGTGAATGCTATTTTCGATTCATCAGGTGAAAAAGAGATATAAGCTATTTGCGCATTTTCCGGAAGCCCCGTGATCTGCTGTAGTTTTGTATCTGTGGTTTTTTTATACCGAATATCATTAAAATAGGTCAGCGTACTTGAAATGTTTGCTTCAGGGTTGATCCGCAGCCCCCCCAGCCGCAATTCGGGCTGGTTCAGGTCTCTCAGTGACTTGAACATGCTTCGGTAATAGAAGAGCATCTGTTCTTTCTTACTGTCCATATCCACTACCGGGGCTCTTTCGATATCAACCAACGTAAGTATCTCTTCGGGTGGTGTCTGAAAGACAATTTTTTCCTGTGATTGTAACAAAGTGGTAATCATTAAAAAAAAGATAGTTAACAGATAAAAATTCAATCTCATACGATAATAATATTTTTCATTTTACGTCATTCCTTATGAAAAAGGGTGGCTGAGGCCTGTGCTGTTGGCATCACCACCATATCGTTTATGTTCACATGAGGGGGACGGGAGACAACAAACCATATACAATCGGCTATATCAGCCGCAACCAGACTCTCGTATCCCTCATAAACATGCTCCGCACGTGATCTGTCGCCATGAAAGCGAACGAGGGAAAACTCTGTCTCCACCGCTCCCGGGCAGATTTGCGTCACCTTCACATTGTGAGCCAGCATATCTATCCGCATTGCTTTGGTGAGCGCATCCACAGCGTGCTTGGTGGCGCAATAGACGTTCCCGTTAGGATAAACCTCTTTGCCGGCAATAGAACCGATATTGATGATATGTCCGCTCTTCCGCTCCACCATTCCCGGTGCGATAGCACGAGTCACATAGAGTAATCCCTTCACATTGGTATCGATCATCAAGCTCCAGTCATCGCTGTCACCTTCCTGCAAAGTGCCCAGACCGGCTGCCAGACCGGCATTATTCAAAAGAATATCAATTTTTCTCCACTCTTCAGGCAGGTTACCGAGCGCATCTTTTACAGCTAACTCATCTCTCACATCAAAACAAAGTGCCAGCACCCGAACATTTCTCTCTTCCAATTTGTTTTTGAGTATGGTTAAACGCTCCTGACGCCGACCTGTGATAATGAGATTGGTCTTGTTTTCGGCAAGCCTGAGAGCGGCAGCTTCTCCAATACCGGAAGTTGCACCTGTGATTAAAGCGATTTTAGACATAGCAGAGCGTATCGTTTGTTAATGAATAAACGATCAAAATTACGCAAAAAAGCGGTTAAGCAGGGTTATATCTGAAAAAAAGCGTATTTTTACATGGCGAAATGAAACATTAATAAAAGAATATATTATGGAAGAAAGTTTCGTAACAGTTAAAACGTTCAATTTCCCGTCTGATGCTACAATAGCACAAACATTCATGGAGATGAAGGGGATTGAGATCTACATGAAGAATCTCGTATCCAACAGATTGGCATACACCCTTGGAGAGATTGAGATGCAAGTGAAAGCCTCAGATTATGAGCGTGCCAAAGCCGCCCTTTTAGAAGGTGGATTTGCAGAACCAGAAGATTTCAAGAACTCCCTATAATAACAACACATTTTATTCCACATAGTTTCAAATGATAGAACAGGCAGACGGAGAAAGAAAAAACATACAGTACAAGTATATCCTGATAGGACTTCTGATCCTGTTGGGATTGATTATTTTCAAGTTCACCCGTCCCTACATGAGCGGGTTTCTTGGAGCGGCAACATTGTATGTGATATTCAACGGGCAACAGAAAATTCTTACAAACAAATACAAGATAAAAAAGTCGTTAAGTGCACTTCTCATTGTACTGGAAGTGTTCTTCTTTATCCTTATTCCTCTCACGGGGATTACTTTTTTCGTGATAAACACCTTTTCAGGAGTCACGATCGATCCGCAAGCCATACTGGAAGATATAACCGCGTTTATGCTTTCATTGGAGGAGAGACTGGGATTTAATCTATTCACACCCGGGAACCTGTCGGGACTGCCGAAAATCGGAACAGATATTTTACAGCTCCTGGGTAACAGTATTTACTCATTTGTAATCAATATTGTTGTTATTCTGTTCGTCTTGTATTATATGCTTTACAGTAACGATGAGTTTGAGAAATCGATCAGGGAGATATTGCCTTTTAAGGAAGAGAACAAGCAGATACTGGCAGAAGAGACCCGCCTGATTATCCAGGCCAATACCATAGGTATTCCTCTGATGGCGATTATTCAGGGTATATTCGCCTATTTGGGATACCTTATCTTCGGTGTGGAAGGTGCGATTATGTATGCTGTTCTTACCGCTTTCTCCACCATCTTACCACTTGTGGGGACAATGATTGTATGGGTACCATTAGGAATTGGTCTGTTGGTGAGCGGTGATTATGTGAACGGAATTGCATTGCTCATCTACGGCACGTTTATCATTGGAGGAGTCGACAATGTGGCCCGCTTCCTGCTGCAGAAGAAACTGGCCGACATTCATCCGTTGATTACTGTGTTTGGTGTATTGATTGGCCTCCCGATGTTCGGGTTCTGGGGTATCATCTTCGGGCCGTTGATACTCTCACTGTTCATCCTCTTCTTTAATATGTACCGCCACGAGTATGTACGGGGATCAAAAGCCGAGCCACGTGTGACCACACGCTTTAAATCGAGACAAGTAAAAATCCCAGGTTATATTCCCGCCCAATTAAAAAATAAAAAGATTAATGTGCCTAAAAGCGAATAAACATCTTCTCGTCCAATTCGTTTTGAGTTTTTTTCTATTGTCGTGGGGTTGTCAGCCGGGACAAAACCGGGATAAGAGTGATGGAGAAGGTGAATTTCTCACTACAGTAACGATCCGCTATGCGGAAGGATTCAGTATTGATCACTTCGGGGAGTATACGAAAGTAACCATCCACAATCCCTGGACGAATGAGAAGAAGCCATATGCCGTCTATTATCTGTACAAAAAAGATGTAACCGGCCCTCCTTCGGATGGAATAAAATTGAAGATCCCTCTCAGCTCTCTCGCTGTAAACACTTTCTCCTATTTCGAGTTCCTCCAACTTTTAGATGAGACCGATGCCATTACCGGCGTTACTGACGGGTTCCGCATCTACACTCCTACCATTCTACATAAAATGGAAACAGGTGAGATTATCGATTTGGGTGACCCGTTCAATCCGAATGTAGAGAGAACAATGTCACTGAAGCCTCAAGCCATCATCAATTCGGCTTACGCACAACCGGACAGTTACAGTGAACGTCTTATCCAGGCTGGATTCCCCATTATCTATTCGCTGGAATGGATGGAAAAATCACCCCTTGCCCGTGCGGAATGGATCAAAATGATTGCCGCTTTTTTTGATAAGGAAGAAGAGGCTGACAGCATCTTCACCGCGTTAGAGTGGAGGTATCTTGAACTGCAGGAGAGGGTGAAACTCGTCTCACAACAACATTCGATTATGGCAGGTGACAATTTTCAGGGGACATGGTATGTGCCGGGAGGGAACAGTTTCTACGCATCCCTTTTCCGTGATGCAGGGCTCGATTATCGCTACAAGAACAACAAAGAGAGCGGCAGCATCGGCCTGGATATCGAATCGGTGCTCACTCAATTCGGCAAAGCTGCACTCTGGTTTGGATGTGAAGCCGACACATATGGTGAGCTCGCCGAAAAAGATGCCAAATACTTGTTGCTGGAATCGGTGAAAAAGAGGCAGGTTTTTAACAACCACAACCGTACAACACCATCGGGCGGAAACGATTATTTTGAAAGTGCGATAGCCAACCCCGATCTTATCCTTTCAGACCTGGTAAAAGCAGCTTATCCCGAACTGTTGCCACACTATTCACTCACCTATATTAAACCGCTGGAGGAGAGACCTGCCCGTGAAAAATAAAGCCGTTATATTCACACTACTGTTCGCTTTACTATTGGTGGTATTCATCTGTGACATTTTCACAGGGAACGCATCTATCCCTGTGAAGGAGGCATGGGCGGCCCTTTTTGGTACTTCAGGTGATGCCATTACAGATGAGATCATCCGAAATTATCCTCTGCCAAAAGCCATCACTGCCGTTATTGCAGGTTCAGCCCTCTCTTTGTCGGGGTTATTGATGCAGACACTTTTCCGCAATCCTCTTGCCGGGCCGGATGTGCTGGGTGTAAGCGCCGGTGCAGGTCTAGGCGTGGCGCTGCTCACAATGCTGAGTGGAACGGTGGTTTATCCTATCATCTCCTCCCTGGGCAGCATGGCGCAGGTCATCGCCGCCATTGCCGGCGCCGCACTGGTGTTGCTGCTCATTCTGGCAGTATCGGCACGGATAAAAGACTCCATTACCATTCTGGTTTTAGGGATGATCTTCGGGTATGTGGCAAGCGCCATGGTGACCATTTTACAAAGTTTTGCCGATCCCGATTCGCTGAAGGTGTTCGTAACATGGACCTTTGGCAGTCTGGGCGGTGTTACCTGGGATAAAATGCCCCTATTGCTGACATTCGTTCTGGCAGGTACTGCCATTGCATTCTTCATGCAAAAAGCCCTTAACAGCCTGCTGCTGGGTGAAAATTACGCCGCCAGTGGCGGGTTGAATATCAAGCGTACACGTTTTCTTATCATCACGATCGCTGCGATCATCACCGGTGCTGTCACAGCCTTTACCGGCCCCATCGCTTTTGTAGGGGTCGTGATCCCCCATTTCGCAAGAGCCTTTTTCGGGACGGTGAACCACAAAACCATTCTTCCCGCCACCATCCTTTTGGGAAGTATCCTGATGTTGGTGTGTGACATTGTTTCCCAGATCCCTATTGCCAACAGGACCTTACCCATCAACGCGGTCACGGCTATATTCGGTGCTCCGATGATTGTATGGATTGTATTGAAAAGAAAAAAATTGTAGTCACAAAATAGAATGGCATTGTTTTTGCGTTTATCATTGCTGATATATGCAAAAGATAAGACAATGGCTGGTTGTATTTTATAAATACATTTTTTTTACGGACACCATTTAATTATCATAAACGATTCAAAAATAAAGCCTATATTTGTAGATAATAACAGCGCAAAAGAAAGAAACAGATAATGGATAATAACTTTTCTCAACGAGTCAGAGACATCATGGCATTCAGTCGTGAGGAAGCAGGACGACTCCAGAACAACTATATAGGGCCGGAGCATCTTATGCTTGGTATCCTCCGTGATGGTGACGGTATGGCAATACAGGTGCTTCAGGACTTCGATATCGATCTGCAGACATTGAAAGATTATATCGACTCCCATGTTCGTGCCATTCAGGAACCATATGAAGAAACAAGTGAAGTTGTGATTAATAAAAATACGGAAAAAGCGTTAAAAATGAGTATTCTGGAAGCCCGTCTCACAAAGAGTATGGAGACTGATTCCGAGCACATCCTGCTGGCGCTGCTGAAAGAGAAAAGTACGCTGATCAACGAGAT
>JAENWZ010000318.1 GCA_016649795.1 Proteiniphilum sp.
AATTATGCAAAAAGGTGGAATGAAAACCGACAAGAACCGGAAAATATCCGGCTCGATGAAATATTGAACTTCTTCGATACAGGGATCTCCCCCATCCCTGATAATGAGACCATCGAGATTTTTACCTTTATGGAAGCTTCCAATCAGAGTATGAAAAAGGGAGGAAAGATCATCTCAATGGAAGAGACCTATAAGAAAGGGATGAAAGATGCGAAGAAGCTGATTAAGAAGCTGAAATAACCTGTTGGAGAAATGATTAAATATCTGTTCATTATCGGATCTTTGTTGATGCTTTCCTGTAACTCCCCGCATAACAGAGGTAAAGGAGAGGTTACACCCACTTTTACCGGACAAGAAGGTGAAGTGAGGCTGATTGTGCTCGATCCCGGGCATTTCCATGCCAGCCTCCTGCAGAAGAGCTCACTCCCCTTACTGAACGATTCGGTATTCGTCTATGCTCCCGACAGCATAGGCATCCGGCAGTATCTTTCAGCCATTGATGGCTACAACCACAGAGAGACTGATCCAACATCCTGGGTTGAGAGCATCTATACGGGAAGCGACTTTATGGAACAGATGATCAGTGAGAAAAGAGGGAATGTCGTTCTTTTGGCCGGTAACAACAGGGATAAAACGCAGAAAATAAGTACTGCTGTAGATGCCGGAATACATGTTCTCTCCGATAAACCGATGGCGATCAACAGCGATAATTTCCAAATGCTCGCATCTGCATATGCTGTCTCGAAAGAGAGGGGTGTCATGCTCTACGATATGATGACCGAGCGTTATGATCTGCTGAACATTATTGCAAGATATTTTATCAATGACGAACCTCTTTTCGGAACCTTACAGCAAGGTACGGAGGAGGATCCGGCAATATCGATGGAGAGCGTGCATCATTTCTATAAAGAGGTTTCCGGAGCACCACTCATTCGCCCTCCCTGGTACTACGATGTGGAGCAGCAGGGGGAGGGAATTGCCGACGTGACCACCCATCTGATCGATCTTATTTTCTGGAGTTGTTTCCCCGAAACAGCGATTGATTACAAAGAGGATATTCAACTGATCTCTGCCAGCCATTGGCCCACTTCATTGTCCCTCAGAGATTTCTCGAGATCCACAAAGTTGGATACTTTCCCCGATTACCTGCAGAAATATATGGTTCAGGATATGCTGCACGTTTATGCTAACGGCATCATTAATTACCGGGTCAATGATGTACATTCACGGTTGAAAGTGTTGTGGAACTATCAGGCACCCGAAGGGGGTGGGGACACCTTTACCTCCATCATCAAAGGTACAAATGCATCTCTTTCCATTATTCAAAACAGGGAGCAACATTTTGTAAAACAGCTCTACCTTCAAAAAGGGGAGAATACAGACAAGGAGATTTTTATCCGGCATCTGAACGAAAGGATAAAATTATTGCAGGACGAATATCCATTTATCTCTTTCAGGGAGAGTTCTGAAGGAGTATTCCTTATTGATATCCCTACCGAAATGAGAGAAGATCACGAAGCCCATTTTAAATATGTGGCACAGCGATTTTTTGATTTTTTAAAGGAAGGCAGAATGCCGGAATGGGAAATTTCCAATACTTTAGCAAAATATTACATCACAACGAAAGCTGTGGAGATTGCGAAAGAGAGTGCTGAATGATTTCCGGTAGTTCAAGCTATTTTGATGAAAATTCTATGTTTCACGGTTCTCTGATGAATATCATGGGGACCCGTTTCGATATGCTCCTCATCGGAATGAACAGAGATGATGTTGGGCAGTTGTGGAATAGTATTGAAGAAGAACTGAAGCGTCTTCACACGATGATGAATCGTTTTGATCCCGACAGCGAAATCTCCCGAATCAATCAGCATGCCATACAGGACTTTGTGCCGGTGAGCGAAGAGCTATGGACTATCCTTCAGGATTGCAGATTGTACCATCAAAAAACATTCGGCCTTTTCGATATCACACTGAAAGATTTGAATAAGGTCAGTTTTAGTCAGGAGTCCCGCTCTCTGAGATTTCAGCAGTGTGATTTCTCTTTCGACCTG
Organism: Proteiniphilum sp.; assembly: GCA_016649795.1. Classification (GTDB taxonomy): domain Bacteria; phylum Bacteroidota; class Bacteroidia; order Bacteroidales; family Dysgonomonadaceae; genus Proteiniphilum. The sequence continues at coordinate 2,052 of JAENWZ010000318.1, forward strand.
GGGGGGTATGCCAAGGGTTACGCAATGAAAAGGCTGGTCAATATGCTGAAAGAACATAATGTGGAGAATTGTTTTGTGGACTTTGGAAACAGTGCTATCTTTGCACTCGGTAATCACCCCTATGGTGATTCCTGGAAGGTGAGCATTGGCAATCCTTATCAAAACGGAGCTGTTTTAAGTGAATTTAGCTTGAAAAACAGGGCTCTGTCCACCTCCGGCAACAGTCCCTCCTACACAGGGCATATCGTCAATCCGTTCAGTGGAACATTCAACATCAGGAGAATGTTGCTATGTGTGGAATGCGACGACCCTCTCGATGCGGAGGTGCTCACCACTACACTTATGGTGGCCGACAAATCG
>JAENWZ010000339.1 GCA_016649795.1 Proteiniphilum sp.
CCGAAACGGGGAAGATGTTCCACCTACAGTCGCAGGGAGCTGCATCGAACAACAATGCATACGCCGTTGCCGGGATCGACAACAATTTCACGGAGCCGGCCATCGCCGTGGTGCATGTGGACGGTAATAACTCACTGGACCTCCTCTATGAAAGTCACACAACCTCTGAAACAGCTGATGGAGCCACACTCACCACTGTCACGCTCCGGGACCCGGTATATCCTTTTTTTGTGGATCTGTTTTACAAAGCCTGGAGAAAAGAAGATGTGATTGAACAATGGACCTCCATCCGCCATGCGGAAAAGGGAGATGTGATCCTCAACAAGTACGCATCAGCGAACCTGTATCTGTACAACAAAGATTATTTCCTGACCAGCTATAATGGCTCATGGGCCAGAGAGATGCAGCCGGTGGTGACTCCTTTGCGCCAGGGCATGCATACGATAGAAAGCCGCCTGGGTACGAGAGAGAACCTACTCACCTCGCCCAACTTCATGTTATCGCTCGATGGTGAAGCCACGGAGACCTCCGGTACCGTGATGATGGGACAGATAGCCTGGAACGGAAATTTCTCTCTGCAATTTGAAACGGATGTGTATAAAAACCTGCATATTGTTGCGGGGATCAATCCCTACCAGTCGACCTATCGCCTGAAACCCAACACTCCGTTTGAGACACCCCGTTTTATCTATACCATCTCCTATGAGGGTAAAGGCAGGGGCAGCCGTAACCTGCAGGGCTGGCTGCGCGACCACACCCTCCTGGACGGGCATGGAGATCGCCTCACGCTGCTGAATAACTGGGAGGCCACCTATTTCGATTTTGATCAGGACAAGCTGGTGAGTCTCTTTTCAGGTGCAGAGGAGCTGGGAGTAGATATGTTCCTTCTGGACGACGGGTGGTTCGCCAATAAGTATCCCCGTAACAACGACAAGGCAGGCCTGGGCGACTGGGAGGTGAACAGAAGCAAACTGCCCGATGGCATTCCCTACCTGGTACGTGAGGCGGAGAAAGCGGGGGTTAAGTTTGGTATATGGATTGAGCCGGAGATGGTCAATCCGAAGAGTGAACTGTATGAGAATCACCCCGACTGGGTCATCCGTCAGGATGAACGGCCGGAGATATACTTCAGAAGTCAGCTGGTGCTCGACCTTACCAACCCGGAGGTACAGGATTTCGTTTTTGATGTGGTGGACGTGCTGTTCACGGAGAATCCTACGCTGGCATTTATCAAATGGGACTGCAACGCCCCGATCTTTAACGGACATTCAAAATACCTGGAACGGAAAAAAATTCCTCAATCACATCTCTACGTGGAATATACCAGAGGTTTGGACAATGTCCTGCAGCGGATGAGGGAGAAATACCCCACGGTGCCGATGATGCTTTGCTCCGGTGGTGGAGGACGATCGGACTACAGTCTTTTGCAGTATTTCACCGAATTCTGGCTGAGCGACAACACCGATCCACTGGAGAGGGTGTTTATGCAGTGGAATTACTCATACTTCTATCCCTCCATCACGATGTGCAACCATGTCACCGACTGGAGCGATAAATCGCTCAAATACCGGATTGATGTAGCCTCTATGGGTAAACTCGGTTTTGATATACGCGCCAACGAGCTGAGTGAGAAAGATATGCAATTCAGCCAACAGGCCATCCGAAACTACAATGATTTCAAGGATGTTGTATGGCACGGAGAGATGTACCGTCTGGCAAGCCCGTACGAGAACGATATTGCTTCTCTGATGTATATCAACGATGATCAAACCGAAGGTGTAATTTTCAATTATCTCACCAACTGGAGATATCTGGCACAGCCCTCTCTCCGTCCGGTTAAACTGCAGGGATTGGACAGGGACAAAAAGTACCACCTGACGGAGATCAATCTCTACGATGGTACCCGTACACCCATCGACAACCAAAAGGTTTATAGCGGTGAATTTCTGATGAACGCGGGATTCAATCCGTTGGTAAACAGCAACAGGAGCAGTGTGGTAGTGAAGATAGAGGCTGCTGAATAGAAGTGGCG
>JAENWZ010000299.1 GCA_016649795.1 Proteiniphilum sp.
GCAGTAGTCATAGGGGTATGTGTTCCCAATGCGGGAAGGATATCAGTGAGCTTCTCCCGGTAATACTCCCACGTCAACTCTGTCAGCTCTCCTGCTCTGCTTGGCAGGCGGGTATAATCGGGCGGAACGGCCAGAATTTTCCGTCGTTCCCCCAATTTGCTGAATGCTTCATAAAGCCCCTTCTTCAGATCGTCTCGTGATAAACTGGTTTTTGAAGAGCCCTTTTCGTAATATATCATCTTTTTAAATCATTTACTCTGTTGCGAATCCTAAACGTCATAAGTCGTGGAGGCTGTATCTCCTCCGTGGCCGGTCCAGTTGGTATGGAAGAATTCACCCCGCGGTTTGTCCAGACGCTCATACTGATGCGCACCGAAATAATCGCGCTGTGCCTGCAGAAGGTTGGCCGGCAAACGTTCGCTGCGAAATCCGTCGAAGTAGTTCAGTGCCGAGGTGAGTGCCGGGACAGGAATACCGTTCATAAGCGCCGTAGCACACACACTGCGCCAGCCCTCCTGTGCCGACAGTACGGCCTCCTTAAAGAAGGGGTCGAGCAGCAGGTTCTCCAGTGCCGGGTTGTCGTCAAACGCTTTTTTGATATCACCCAAAAAGCGGGAACGGATGATACAGCCACCACGCCACATTAAGGCGATACCACCATAATTAAGGTTCCAGCTGTACTCTCTGGCTGCTTCCATCATCAGATCGTAGCCTTGAGCATATGAGATGATCTTGGCACCGTAAATCGCTTTTTCCAGGTCATCGATAAACTGCTTCTTGTCTCCTTTGAATTCCGGTTGCTTGCTGGCAATGGCTTTGGAGGCTTTCACCCTCAGATCTTTCTGTGCCGAGAGGCAGCGTGAGAAGACCGATTCACCTATCAGCGTGAGTGGAATACCCAGATCGAGGGCGGTAACTGCGGTCCACTTACCTGTTCCCTTCTGTCCGGCTGTATCCAGTATCTTCTCTACCAATGGCGAACCATCTTCATCTTTATAAGCCAGGATATCTGTCGTGATCTCTATCAGATAGGAATCGAGCACTCCCTTGTTCCATTGTTTGAAAACCTCGTGCTGTTCAAAAGCATCCATACCCAGCAGATCTTTCATCAGGTGATACGCTTCATTGATGATCTGCATGTCTCCATACTCAATACCGTTATGCACCATCTTCACAAAGTGACCGGCTCCGTTCTCTCCCACCCAGTCGCAACAGGGAACGCCATCGTCCACCTTGGCTGAAACAGCCTGGAAGATCTCTTTCACGTGCGTCCATGCTTCAGGTGAGCCGCCAGGCATCATCGATGGTCCTTTCAAAGCACCCTCTTCACCACCGGAGACACCGGTACCGATATAAAGCAACCCTTTGCTTTCCACATATTTTGTTCTGCGGATGCTGTCGGGGAAGTGACTGTTCCCGCCATCGATGATGATGTCGCCAGGTTCAAGCAGCGGCAGGAGCAGTTCGATAAAATCATCAACCGGCTTACCGGCCTTGACCAGCATCATCACTTTGCGCGGTCTCTCAATGGAAGCCACGAACTCCTCCAGAGAGTGTGCTCCAATAAAATTTTTCCCTTTTCCTCTTCCCTCCAGGAAGTTGTCCACCTTGGCAACTGTTCTGTTGAACACGGCTACGGTGTAGCCCTTACTCTCCATATTCAAAACCAGATTCTCGCCCATCACGGCCAATCCGATCAATCCAATATCTGCTAATTTACTCATTTTTGTAATTTTCTATTTATTAATAAATGATTTTATCTTTTCACGCGTGCATTTCCCTTCCAAATGCTCCAGATCACCTCTTCATCAGCCGGCTGTGCATAGTCAGTAAGGAAGGTGGTAGCCAAGGCGCCGCTCGCCCATGCAAACTGGATCCATTTTTCGGAATCCATACCCTTCAGGATGCTGTAGAGTAACCCCCCAACAAATCCGTCACCACCACCAATACGGTCCATCACGTTGATTCTGCGTAAGGGAGCCTCATGCCAGTTCCCATTTTCATAAACGATAGCGCCCCAAAGATGTTCATTTGCACTGACCACTTCGCGCAGTGTGTTGGCGAAGACAGATGCATTGGGGACGGCTTTCTTTGCATTCATAATCATCCCCTTGAAGGCATCCATGGTATCACCGATATTCTCACCCCCTGCCTTCGGTCCTTCTACACCCAGGCAGAGCTGAAAATCCTCTTCGTTCCCGATAAGGATGTCAGAGATTGATGCTATCTCAGTGAACGCTTCACTAAGTTCTTTCTCTCTTCCCTTCCAGAAAGTGGCTCTGTAGTTCAGATCGAAGGAGATCAGCGTGCCATGCTTCTTTGCAAAACGGGCTATCTCAAGACAGAAGTTACTGGTTTCGGGTGAAAGGGCTGCGATCAGCCCCGAGAGATGCACGATCTGCACTCCCTCACGGCCGAAGATACGATCCAGATCGAAATCCTTCACATTCAGAGTCCTGCCCACCTCACCGGCACGGTCGTTCTGTACACGTGGACCGCGAAGGCCAAAGCCGCTGTCGGCAATATTAAACTGATGCCGGTATCCCCAGGGATCGCCTTGCGGCACTTCCGGACCTTCGTAATCCATATGA
>JAENWZ010000432.1 GCA_016649795.1 Proteiniphilum sp.
ACCAGGGTTTTGTCCAATCTTCTCCGTTCAGTGTGGCCGATTGGATATATTTATTCCCGGGACTGTTATTTTTCGCAATGATACGAAAAACGTGACCATTACCCATTCTCATGGTTACTGCTTTGAAAAAAGGAGTGCCGATATTGTAGGTGGGACTGCCCGGGGTGACAGGATAAAAACCCATCTGTGAAAAGACCACAAAAGCCGACATCCCGCCACCATCCTCATCTCCCGGAACGCCCATCAGGTCGTTCCTGAACCACTCTGACAGGAGTTTGCGGATAAGTTTTTGTGTCTTCCAGGGTTGTCCGGCATAATTGTAGAGATAAGGGATATGCAGTGATGGTTCATTCGCCATTGAGAACTGCCCTACGTTACCTGTATGATCGGGGAGTTGTGAGTAGAAGTCGAATTTGCTTTTCCCCAGCGGCTCTCTGAAGGTCTGATCCAGATTTTGAATAAAATTTTCACGCCCGCGCATCAGATGGATCAGATCGGCTACATTGTGGGGTACATCCCAGCGGTAAACCCACCCGTTATTCTCTCCATAATATTGTCGGGCACCCATACCGCCGGAATACCTGTAATCGAACGGTGCAATAAAGTTACCTTCACTATCTTTCGGATGAAAGAAACCCGTTTCCGGATTGTACAGATTACGATAGTTATATGATTTTTTAAGAAAGAAATGATAATCGTCGTTCTTGCCCAGCTCTTTGGCTATCTGCGCCAGACACCACTCATCATACGCAGTGCCCAGTGTCACGGCAATGGGCTGTCTTTTTTCCCATGAATGCACTTCAGGAATCGTTTCCTCTTCACCTTCCCTCAATGCCGGTATGTATCCTTTTTCATGATAAAAGCGATCCAGTTCTCCCGAAGGTTTGGCCGACCAGGGAGCGAGTGTTTTTTCCATCACTGCATTGCGCATGGCAGAGTATTTTTTTTCCAGATCGATGCCTTCCAGTCCCTTGCGATAAGCATCGAGCACAGTAACTATCCCGTGATTGGAATTCATTCGTCTGCTGTCTCCGGTAATTTCCGGAAATGTTG
>JAENWZ010000430.1 GCA_016649795.1 Proteiniphilum sp.
CAGCGCTATATTGGTGGCAGAAAAAAGGCCAAACAGTGTGATCAGCGTAATAGGAATCACCAGCAGAGGGATCATCACGAGAAAATTTTTGTAGCTCACCCCCTGCATATTCATCGATGAGCCTCTGGAGAGCTCCAGCCGCTTAGTATTAAGCGTCGCTGCGAAAAGATAGACGTAGATGTTGACGCCTGCATTATATACAAACGCCACCAGGTGATAGAGGATGATCTGCCTTCCAAACAAAAAGTAGGGTGTGGTAGCGATAAACGATGCGATGCATAGTGCCAGCATTAGGGTATAGTTGGCCCGGATATAAGTGTGGGTATCGATATCGCGTGTCATCAGAAAATCGAAGTGGGATCCATCCCAGTTGATGATCCACTGCCCGAACATCAGCATCCCCGTACCAGTGACGAAGATGGCCACGAACAGCAACCATCCGGGATTCTGATTATACATCGGATTGGGATAGAAGATCAACCCGTAGAGCAGGAAGAAGAGGGATGTATAAAGGGTGCTCTTTGTCCGCTTATGACGGAGCACCAGTTTTATTTCGAGGGAGATGATCTCCCCGATCTTCCCGAAACGCTCCATAAAGGTGAACCGTTGCGATGCGGCCTCTCTCTTTTTGCTTTTTCTTTCGAACGATTCGGGATAGTAGTTGTGGACAAAAAAGAGCTTGTTGAGCATAAAAGCCAGCATACTCAACAACAACACGGAGATCCATACGAAGGGTGTTTCCATCAGAAAACCGAAAAGATCCTGCGAAAACTCAAACAGGGAGAAGATCTTGAAATACTCCAGCGCAGCCACCCCGCCTGCAAGAAGCAGAAATGTGACTGTCCCGAAGAAGATGTTACTGAATTTTCTTTTCAGGAGTGGTGCCAGCAGGGTGTTGAACCAGATGAGGAAGATGATGACAAAGAGAAAGCGGAAAGAGCCAGCTATACCGAAAGCCGGATATACTCCCGTGATGGCAAAAGGAATGGCAAAGCAAAGCGTGATGTAGTTCAACGGATTGAACAACGGTTTCAGCAAGAGGTAATTGACCAGCGTACCCCGTTTGACCGGCAGCACCTGG
>JAENWZ010000094.1 GCA_016649795.1 Proteiniphilum sp.
CTCAACAGTATGCAATCGATGGGTTCATTTGCCGGAAGTATGGTGGGCGGTGGTTTTCTGCTGCTGCTCTTTCATCGTATCGGATGGTCCCATTTGCTGCCGTGGGTAGCCATCTTCGTGCTTATGGCACTGATACCCCTGGCCGTAAACAAAAAAATTACGCTTAAGGAAAGAAGTAACAGCAGAAAAGCATCCCCCCGGGATATGTGGCTGTTTTTTACCCAGAGAAAAATAGGAAGGCAGATACTATTTCTTACACTCTTCTACGCAGGATTGATTGGCCTTCTTTCCAACCTGAGTCCCTACCTGGTAGACCAGGGGTATGTGATGAAAGAGATAGGCGCCATGGTAGGCATCTTCGGTGTATCCACAGGCATCTTTTTCGCTTTCTTTGCCGGAATCTTCATCCGTAAGGCAGGGAAGCTGCGTTCCCGGAAAATCATCTCCGCATGCATCGTGCTTCCTTCGGCCTATTTCCTCTGGCTCACGGTAAGCAATTCGCACAGTCACGTGCTCGTGCTGATTGGCATCGCACTGGTGTGGGGTACCTATGGCATGGCATCTACCATGATCAACACCTCGGCAATGGATATCGTACGTGACGGCCGTGAAGGGACCGACTTCACCCTTCAGATCGTGCTCACCCATCTCAGCGCCATGATCATTTCACTGGTGAGTGCCCGCGTGGGTGATCTGCTGGGTTATCAGGCATTGTTTGTCATGGAGTTGACACTTGCGATTATTTCCTTTATTTTTGTACTCTTTACCAAACCATTCCGTTATAAAAAAATGGAGAATCCCTGAACGATGGATCAATTGATTGCCAAATATAATGTCCCTGTGCCCCGATACACCAGTTATCCACCCGCAAATTTCTTTTGCGATGCGTATGATGAAAAGGATCTGGTAAGAGCGATTGAATCATCCAACAACCGGGAGCCGGCTCATCTCTCTTTTTACATTCATATCCCCTATTGCAACCGTATGTGCCATTACTGCGGATGCAACGCCTACCCACGCCAAAAGGAGAGTGATGTGAAAGGATATGTAGATGCCGTGATCCGGGAGATGGGTATGGTATGTGATAAGATAGATAAAAACCGCAAGATGGCGCAGATACATTATGGCGGAGGTTCCCCTTCGTCTATCGATCCCAACTTTATCAGGCAGATCAACGACCTTCTTTTCAGCAGGTTCCGTACGATAGATAATCCCGAGATCGCCATAGAATGCCATGCAGGGTATATGCGTGAGCACGATTTCCAATTGCTGATCGACGCCGGCTTTAACCGGATGAGCATCGGCATCCAGGACTTTAATCCGGAGGTGCTGAAAGCATCGAACCGTCTCCCGACACTTTTACCCATTGAGGATATCTTTGCCCTGCTGCGGGAAAAGAACATCCGCATCAATCTTGACTTTATCTACGGGTTGCCGCTGCAGAGTGTGGAGAGCTTCTCCGCATCGATAGAAAAGGCAATTGCACTTGCACCCGACCGGCTGGTCACTTTCTCCTATGCCCATATGCCAAATATATTCCCGCGGCAAAAGCTGCTGGAGCGTAAGGGACTTCCCTCCGAAGAGCGCAAGAACAATCTCTATCATGCGGCGCGGAAGCTGCTGCTGGATAGAGGTTACAGACAGATCGGACTGGATCATTTCATCAGGGAGGAGGATGAGCTGTACGGTGCCTTCCTGACAAAAACCCTTCACCGCAATTTCCAGGGCTATTGCACCCGTCGTACCACGGGACAGGTATACGCTTTCGGCGTCACCGCCATCAGCCAGCTTGCGGGAGCCTACGCACAGAACACCAGGAGCATAGAAGAGTATATAGAAACGGTCAACAGCGGCCATATTCCAGTGATGAGAGGGTACACATTAAAAGAAGAGGAACAGATCACCCGCGAGGTGATCACCGATCTGATGTGCAATGAACAGATCGACTGGCAGCAGATTGCTTCGCGGCTACAACGATCTGTCGACGAGATAAAATCCGCTACCGCCTATTCATCGGAAAAGATGAAGGCGTTTGAAGAGGATGGGATCATTCTTTTTGATGAGCTGAAGATTGTGATGCGGGAGAAGGGATCACCCTTCATTCGCAACGTAGCCGCATCGCTCGATAAGCTGCTGATACATACAGACAAAACGTTTTCAAAACCAATTTAAGTACACCCATGGAGAAAGATGTGATCATTGTCGGTGCGGGTCTTACGGGACTATCGGCAGGCGTGGAGCTGACAAAAAAAGGATTGTCTGTCGCTATCCTGGAAAAGAACGATCGCGTAGGGGGACAGATTGAGACCTTTCGCGAGAATGGTTTTCTGTTTGAATCTGGTCCCAACACCGGATCGGGAGCGTCACAGGAGGTGATCGATCTATACAAAACGCTTTCGGGCCGCTGTGAGATAGAATTTGCAGCCAAAGAGGCAGAGAGCAGATGGATCTGGAAAGGAGGACAGTTTCACCCGCTACCGGGTGGGTTAGTCAGTGGGATCACCACTCCCCTGTTCACCTTTGCCGATAAGCTCCGCATTCTGGGTGAACCGTTCCGTACCCGGGGTACCCATCCCGATGAGACAATCGCGGCGATGACCACCCGCCGACTGGGGAAATCGTTTCTCGACTATGCAGTAGACCCGTTCCTCTCGGGTATCTATGCAGGCGATCCCCACACGCTGATCACCCGTTATGCCCTGCCAAAACTGTACAACCTGGAGCAACACTACGGCAGCTTTATCGGTGGGAGCATCAAAAAAGCCAGGGAAGCCAAAGGGCAACCTCAAACAGAGGCAAAGAAAGGTGTTTTTTCCACCAAAGGGGGAATGGAAAATCTACCAAAGGCGATGGCTGCATTTATCGGTGAGGAGAATCTATTTTTGTCTGTCCATCACAGCACCGTCCATCCCGATTCGGAAACAGGGTTATGGAAAATAAACGGAGTGCAGAACGGAGTGCCGCTGGAGATCAGATCGAAACATCTCATCACCACTGTCGGTGCCTATCTGCTGCCTGAACTGCTTTCTTTTGTTGCAGCACCGGAGATGGACAAGATCACCAACCTGCGTTATGCTCCGGTGGTGCAGGTGGCGGTTGGGGTAAAAGAGAGAGCTCCTCTTCAGTTCAAGGCTTTCGGGGGATTGATCTCATCGAGGGAGAAAGAAGATTTCCTGGGTGTGCTGTTTCCCTCCTCCTGTTTTTCCGGCAGAAGCCCCGAAGAGGGGATGCTTTTCTCCTTCTTTATGGGGGGAGTAAAAAAAGAGGCTCTCACACAACTGTCCGACAGGGAAATTGAAGAGAAAACGGTGCACGCTTTTCATCGCTTGCTGAAATTCCCGAAATGGAAAGAACCGGATATGATCCGTATCTTCCGGCATAAGCACGCCATCCCGCAATATGAGCTCTCCTCGGGAGAGCGTTTTGACACGGTCTCTGCGCTGGAGAGAAAGTACGCCGGTCTGCATATCGCCGGCAACCTGCGTGACGGCATCGGCATGGCTCACAGGATTATACAGGGCATCAATCTTGGCAGGGAGATAGGGTGTGAATCCTGAAATGATGAGATGATAATCGTTGGTTGAAGGTAACCTACATCCGGTAATTCCAGCTGCGCTGTGTGTATTTGTTTTTCTTCAGCTCCCGGATCTCCGCTATCTCCGTATCCCGGAGAAAAACCGGATCGTTTAAGCCATAATAAGCAACCAGTTCCCTTGTAAATAGATCGAAGAAGATATTCGTCGCGGGTGCATTGTACCTTCCTGATGATAGATAACTGCGGATATTGATCACGGGGCTGGGGACTGAGGCGGTTGCTCTCCTGATCAGATTTCGGTTTCCGGATGTTAGCGCTCTTTGCAATACGTCCAGATCGGTATCATACAGCAGGGTGCCGTGATGCAGCTCCCGCCCTTTTGAGAGATGCGATGCGGTGCCCGATATCTTGTAGCCATCGAGCCATAGATCCTTCCGTTTTCTCACTTCAGCAGGTATATCCAGACTGTGGAGCACCTGCACGACAGGATCCAGAAAGCGGGCGCTGAACGGTTCATCCGTTTTATCCCGGATAAAAGAGTAATTGATATTACCCGGGTCATGATAGACAGCACCCCCACCCGACAAACGACGTATGATGCGGATATTATTATCGATGCAGAAGTCCAGATCCACCTCATTCACCACTGCCTGATTCGATCCAATGATCACACTCTGATCGTTCAGATAAAGCAACAGATAATCCTCTCCTTTTTTCGAAAAAAGATACTCCTCTGCCGCCAGATTAAATGCAGAGGTGGTGGAGGGAGAAACGATGATGTTCATATCTGCAAAAATAGCGATAATAACAGTGCCAAAGGTTATGTGGAATTATCTTTTATCCCCATATTCAGGAAATTCCCTTATATGCATGTACCGTTTATAAGAATCAAATATCTCTTTATCGGGCCCCACAATCCTGGGGTCACGGGATTTTTCGAGTTCTTTCACCAGTTCGCGCTTTAATTCCTTCGCAACCGAATCGTACCCCTTTTTCCCGTATAAATTATTCAGACAACCGGGATCTTCTGTGACATGATACATCTCATATTCCGGAAATTTACCATAAGCCAGGTTAAAATAGTATTTTACATCTTCACTGGCATGATTCTCAACCAGAAATGATTTCGAAGGTGATGCATCTATATCGGTAAAGGCCCAGTCTGAATGATGGACGCCTGTTTCATCAATTCCGTACATTGGTAAGAGTTCGCCATCAGACCCCGGTTTAATCGCCTGCGGAGCCCCGGCAGGCCATCTTTCCGGTTTCATATTCCATATCAGAAGATACTCCTCACCCCGTATTGCACGCTGAGGATAACCCAGATTATTCCAGCGGGATGAAGAGTGTCTTTCTCTACCCGAGTAAACATATTTCTTCTTCTTATCCACAGTTCCTGATCTTGAGGACTTCAGCATACCGACCAAGCTTTTGCCGGCAATAGGCATCATTCCCTCGGAATCAACACCTGCCATCTCCAGCAACGTGGGGGCTATGTCTACAAAACTAACAGGATCATCAACCGTTCTCACTCCGGGGAAATTGGCAGGATAAGAGATTGCCATGGGTACATGGACCCCATACTCGTAACAGTAAGCTTTTGCGCGGGGGAAAGGCATGCCGTTGTCGGCAGTCACTATCACAATGGTATTGTCAAGTTCACCAATAGAGTCCAGATAATCCAGGATCCTCACAAGATGCGTATCGAACCACTCAATCTCCACGGCATAATCCAGTAAATCCCCTCTGATCTCATCATTGTCAGGCATAAAAGCAGGCACATCAACCATCGAAAGGGTTTTGTCGGTTCGTTTCCACGACCCTTTCTCATAGCCCCGGTGTGGTTCATCCGCACCGTACCAGAAGTAAAATGGCTGATCAGGATCCCTCTTATCTATGAAATCAATGAAGTTTGAAAAATAATCTGTTCTACCAATTCCTTTAGCTGATCTCACATCAGTAATTTCATCTTTGCCGTAGCGACGGCTGTTATAAGCACGACCGGCTGCATTCTCATCACGCCATAAAGTGTCAGACTCATTACGCGCATACTGGAAAGGACCGACACCTTTCCCTGTATAACCTGTACGATAACCGGCTGATCTCAGCAGATCCACATAGGGGACATACTTTTTCATCCAGCTTGAGCCATGTTGACCGCTCTGCTCATTTTGCCAGGGATATCGTCCTGTGACCAGTGCTCCACGCGAGGGTGCACTGCCGGGAGATCCTGCATAGCAGTTCATGAAATAGATACCGCTGCTGGCAACACGGTCAAAACCGGGTGTTTTCACAAAAGGACTGCCGGCAAAACTTGTATGAACAAACGATTGATCATCAGCAATGGCAATCAATATATTGGGGCGTCTTGCTTCACTCTTTTCATCATTATTGCAGGCAGAAAGAAGCATACTTCCGCTCAGTGAACAGCTTATAAATGCAGATAAATACTTCATATTTTATTTTTATCTTATTGTAAAAAGTGCGATACATGAGAAACAGTGACAGACCGCTTTTCTTTAGCATCAAATTAACCATGAACCATTCACCTTAACCAGCGTTTTGTCATTAGTTCCTTACCGGAAAAAGTGCAATCCTAAGGGAAGTGCAACCATAGGGAATAAGTTCTATTTCCTCTATCTCTCCCACAGGAGTATTCATTTGTGAAAAATAAGAGACCGGTCCGGCCGAGCCGTTGTATTCTTTCCATTCCGGGATTCTCATTCCCTTTGTTCTGATCACCAAAGGAGCATCCTGCTGGCTCCAGGGATAATCTGAAACAGGTTCATTCATCTCCACACGGAAAGCATTTTCAATGCGTTCATTATCGAAATTCCTGACCGGAAGAGCATAATTCCATGGTCTGGGACTTGAGACTTCATAATACCAGTTTCCGTATTTTCTTCTCATCTCCTCCTCCATCTCCTTTTTCTCCCATTGCCCTTTCATCCTCAGGGCATAGAGCAACGGTCCTCTCTCCACCGCGGCAGCACCGTCGTACCAGCGGGTGACAGCAACCTTCATGGGAAGATCGAGTGTCAACCTGTCTCCCTCTTTCCATACCCTTTCGATGACAGTAATTTCACCGGGGCGAGTCTCAGCATCCACCGTTTCACCGTTGACGGTGATGGTTGCATTTTCACACCATTGCGGGATGCGCAAGTGAAAAGGAAAACGGATTGTCGCCTCATTTTTCTCATGAAACTCCAAAGTGAAGGTAATCTGCAGAATATTCTCCAGGGAGTACATCATCTCCACGGCTGTGCAAAGCTCCGAGCCATGTACCGGGTCTCCGAAACGCAACAGCTCGTCACCGGCCCACAATCCGATGGGAAAACCAATGGTATTGCGCATATCCCGGACTGCCTTTTTCAGTGATTCAAGATGTGCGGGATTATGACTCTGCTGATAGTAGATTCCCGGAGCCTTGAAACCCTGTCCCAGGTTCACACAATGGAGGCTATGCTGCCTCGACAGATAATCCCGGTGAAGGAAGATATCAGTCCAGTCGAGCGTCTGCTTGTGAATCAGTTCGCCCAGTTCAAGAAGATAATCATCTCCTGTAATGTTGTAAAGCCAGTAAACCAGCATCAGGTTATCCCCTCCGCGCTGTTCACCCCAGAAGGTCCAGTGTCCTAATGGCTTCTCCGGCAAAACATTCAGCCATCCCTGCGGCTTTATGGAACCCAGAGGCAGCTCGATATAGCTCTTGTCTGTCAGCGGCGGCCGGTTGCCGTCGTAGTTTGCCTGTGATCCTGCGTTATCTGCAAAGATTTGGACATTAACACACATCACTGCCAAGAATAGTATTGCTGTCAGTTTTCTCATTGCTCATCATTATAATTGATCCATACTTTCATCTCTCCCGCTTCACGGTTATCCCATGCATAATAAGGGATGAGACGTATTACGCTGTCATCTGTTACTGCATCGATCACCGTTACTCCTCCCAGCACTGTTTTATCGAACGCCGGAGCAAATGATGTTCCTTTCGTGAGCAAAAGATTTTCAAAATCGTTGTTATCTGTCTCTTCCGCACAATAGACAAGCGGGCCCCTTTGCACAGCTCTTTTTCCAATATTCTCTTTTACCTGTGGTGCCGATGCCACCATCTCTACGGGCATATCCATATTGAGCGTGATCTCATCACCCTCATTCCATTGTTTTTGGATTACCACATAACCCTTCTCAATAGTAACGGGACTGATCTCCTCACCGTTCACCGCAACCCCATACGATCTGCACCAGTCGGGTATACGCAGCCGCACCTCCTTCTTCAGGGGTTTAGGCAGAGAACCGACCGTGAGGATCACCTCACCATCCCAGGGGTAGTTTGTCTCCTGGCGGAGAGTAATCTC
>JAENWZ010000197.1 GCA_016649795.1 Proteiniphilum sp.
AAGAGAGGAGTTTAAACGTTTCATGCCGGGACGCATCATCGGCATTTCTAAAGATGTTTACGGGAAAGAGGCGCTACGTATGGCTCTTCAGACGCGTGAACAACATATCAAACGTGAAAAAGCCACCTCCAACATCTGTACCGCTCAGGCGCTGCTGGCGACCATGTCGTCGTTCTACGCCGTTTATCACGGTCCCGAAGGATTGAAGAAGATTGCCCGTCGCATTCACTCTATCGCCTCACATGTGAGTGCCGAGCTGATTGAAATGGGTTACAGACAGGTGAACTCCGCTTTTTTCGATACACTTAAAATTGAACTGCCCAAAGAGGTTTCACCTCAGGATATACTAAACAACGCAGAGATGGGAGAGATTAATCTGCGTTATTTTGAGACAGGTGAGATTGGTATCAGCATCGATGAAACGACGAATGATTACAGGGTACATGAGCTGCTGGCTCTCTTTGCCATGGCGGCAGGTAGCGCCAAAGTGTTTATGATTGACGATCTGCCTGAGAAAATGACCCTGAAAGAGGGTCAGCTCAGAAAATCGGACTTCCTTACACACCCCACCTTTAACAGTTACCATACGGAGACTGAACTGATGCGTTATATCAAGCGACTTGAACGAAAAGATATCTCACTGGCACACTCCATGATCTCACTCGGTTCCTGTACTATGATGCCGCATCGGAGCTGCTGCCGCTGGGCCTTCCCGGATTCCAGCGTCTGCATCCTTTCGTGCCTGCGGATCAGGCTGAAGGATACACGCAGATGATTGATGAGCTGGAGGAGATGCTGGCGGAGATCACCGGTTTTGCGGCGACCAGCCTGCAACCTAACTCCGGAGCGGCGGGCGAATACACCGGTTTAATCACCATTGCCAGCTACCTTGAGAGCAAAGACCAGAGACACCGTAAGGTGGTACTTATTCCCGCTTCGGCACACGGCACCAATCCTGCCAGCGCTGTGCAGGCCGGTTTCAAACCGGTCACGGTTGCCAGCGATGCGAAAGGTAATGTGGATATGGATGATCTGCGCAGCAAGGTGGAACAATACAAAGATGATCTGGCGGCTTATATGATCACCTATCCCTCCACGCACGGTATTTTTGAGACGGAGATCAAAGAGATGTGCCGGCTGATCCATGAAGCAGGCGGACAGGTCTATATGGACGGAGCCAATATGAATGCGCAGGTGGGGTTCACCAACCCGGGAACCATCGGTGCGGATGTATGTCATCTCAATCTGCACAAGACATTTGCCATCCCACACGGTGGTGGTGGACCGGGTGTGGGTCCCGTATGCGTGGCAGAACATCTCGTTCCTTTCCTGCCGGGACACCCTGTTTCATTGCCGACAGATAAAAACAGCGTCTCGGCTGCTGCCTACGGCAGTGCCGGCGTGCTGGAGATCACCTATGCCTATATCCGGATGATGGGTGCCGACGGCTTGAGAGAGGCAACAGAAGCCGCTATACTCAATGCCAACTACCTTGCGGAGAAGCTGAATGACATCTACGGGATTGTCTATCGAGGAGCGAATGGAAGAGTAGGTCACGAGCTGATCCTGGAGTGCCGCGGCCTTAAGGAGGTGTCAGGAATCACCGAAACAGATATTGCCAAACGAATGATCGATTACGGTTATCATGCTCCCACACTATCTTTTCCGGTGCATGGCACCCTGATGGTTGAACCTACCGAAAGTGAATGCCTGGTGGAGCTTGATCGCTTCGTGGATACGATGAATCAGATACATCAAGAAATTATTGAGGTATCACGTGGCGAGTACAGCCCGGAAGACAATGTGCTGGTAAATGCACCCCATCCGGAGTATGAGGTGGTGGGCGATGAGTGGAATCATGCCTACCCCAGAAGCAAGGCTGCCTATCCGCTGCCTTTTGTCGCAGAGAACAAGTTCTGGGTGAACGTTGCCCGTATAGACAATGCGTATGGCGACAGGAACCTGGTCTCCTGCCTCTGCCAGATGTGAAGTGTGTGAAATAATTACATCAACGCAGGCAGTTCTCCTTTCTCAAACAGCAGCATGGGAGAGGCAGAGATATCTTTTTTAAATGCATTGATTACTGTTTGATTCACTTCGGTGAGGATCACCTTTACGCGATTGTCCATCACATCGGGATAGGCACCGGCAAAATGAAGCATCACGGGATGATCCTGAGGGATAGATACATCTGACAGGAAAGCATCTATTTTATCCATCACCTGCATCATCTGGCGGTATGAGTATTGTACAGTCTCCACCTTGAAATCATCGTCACCCAGGATCACTCCCAGTTTTTGCCTGTTTCCTTCGGGATTCACTGTGACGGCAATCACGAACGTACCGCTGTTATCGATGAATGAACCGCCATAATATTCGGGATAGAGATCAGGGTCCGATTCTCTCTCCATCCAGTCGGCACCGAAAAATTCCATCAGCTTTTCATGATATACCATCGCGCGTTCGTTTTTACCGGCTGTAATCTCTGATTGACTTGCTGTTGCCGGTTCTGTGACTGGACTTTTAGCATTCTTTTTCTTCTGCTGATTACAGGCAACAGAAAAGAGAAGGAGCGATAAAATAAGTAAAATTGAGTATCTGTTTGTTTTCATTATTCAAAATTATGCTTTTTCAATTACCCGGTTTCGGTTATAACAGATGAACAAGGCTTTTGTTTGAAGAGATTTATCTATCTTTGTCATTTATAAACCAGTTAAAACGTATGGGTTCTGATGCTTTACAAGGCTTTTAAATATAGTTTACTTATACTTCTGCTCTTATCTTCATTCATTTCGTGTGGAAAAGAGGATGCAAGTGTAAATGCAACCCGTTTGCGCGTCAAACTAACGGATGCCACATCGCTGGTGATCAAAGAGCTTTATATCGATATTCAGCGGATTGAAGTACTTGTTGCAGACACTACAGGCAGTGAAGAAGAGTGGGAGACTCTACAGTTCACCGGAGGAGAGTACAATTTGCTGAAGCTGATGAACGGAAGGAGTGTACAGCTTGTGGATCAGTATTTTCCGGCAGGAGGGATGCTCCAGAAAATTAAATTGTTTTTGGGAAACAACAATCGTCTGATGACCAATACTGAGCAGATGATATCGTTGAATTTACCATCTGAAATGGTGGAAGGGATTATTATTGATAATGTAAATGCTGCACTTCCTGCCAATATAATCACCAGTGTCGTGATTGATGTGAACGCTGCACTTTCCGTCCGTGAATCCAATGGTAACTATTTTCTGCACCCTTCAGCCAGGGCTTTCCCCGAAACATTCGGCGGCTCTTTGCGGGGTTATGTCTCTCCCGTAGAGGCAGATGCCTTTGTCGCAATCATCCGGGAGAGAGATACATTCCTTACTTTGCCTGAAGGCGATGGAGGCATGTTCCTGTTCACGGGATTAAACCCGGGATCATGGGAAGTGCACGTGATTGCCAATCCGCTTTCCAACTACAGCGACACTATCTTTACCGATTCCGTTGTTCAGGGGAAGATCACTGAAATCACACCCAATCCGATCCGCCTTATGCCATTACAGCCATAACCATCCTCTCCGGCATTATTTATATCTTCCAAAGAATTCACCATGCAGAGAGCTGATTGACAATTTAATTTATTTTCACACCTGCAAACGCACAATCATCACCATCTTTATTATCTTTGCATTAACAATCGGTGATTTGATTGAAAAACGAATAATTTTAAATACTGAATAGAAATGAAAAAATTCCATTTTGCATTGATTTTAGCCACCCTGATGGTTTTAGGTACATCCTGCAAACCTAAACAAAGTGCTTATAAACAGGTATATGAAGCCGCAAAAGAAAAAGAAATGCAACAGACTGCATCTCAGCCTACAACAGTGGTGAAAGATGCCACTTCTCTTCCTCCGGTAGAAGTATCTGTGAGAAAAGAAAAAGTGGAACCTGTATACCCGACAGACGCTGCAGGATTGAAAAAATTCAGCGTAGTTATCGCTTCGTTGAGTGTGAAGCTGAATGCCGAATCTTTGAAAACCCGCATGGAAAACGAAGGACATCAGGTGATTCTGGCTCAGAACGAACAGGGGATGTACCGGGTAATAGTAGCCAGTTATGACGACAAAGTGCAGGCGGCTGCAAAACGCGAGGAGCTATACAATAACTATTCCGCGATAGGAAATACGGATTATCTAAGAAGAACCTACGGCGTTCCTTTTAACGACCTTTGGATTCTGGAAAGGCAATACTAACCAATTTCGTTAGACAAGAAAAGCTGCCCGTTAAAGATAATGTGGTGGCTTTTTTTGTGATATAAGTGATATGAAAGTACGATTTTTAGGCACGGGCACCTCTACCGGTATACCGCAGATTGGTTGCCGCTGTCAGGTATGCCAATCATCTGATTCGCGCGATAAACGACTGAGAACATCTGTCAGCATTGTGGTGGATGATAAGCACATCCTGATTGATTGCACTCCTGATTTCAGACAACAGGTTTTACCTCTTCCTTTCGGAAAGATCGACGGACTGCTTTTCACGCATGAACATTACGACCATATGGGAGGAATAGATGATCTGCGCCCATACTCAGTTTTCGGCACAGTGGACCTTTATATGGAA
>JAENWZ010000239.1 GCA_016649795.1 Proteiniphilum sp.
GAGTGAATCCTTCTCGAACACAGTTTCAGAGGTGTAGGGGATCTGATAAATCACAATATCCTGACGCGAATGGGCTGCGTTGTTTGTAGCCCAGTAGAAGCCGGGATGTTCGGTCACGTTGGTCAGTCCCTTGGGAAAATGTATATTGATGCCGAAAACCTGCTGTGCACGTGACAACGGGTCGGAGATCTGACTCATCAGCCATCTGCCGTTGCGTTCCAGCTCCTTGGTGACGAAATAATCGACGATGCTCTCTTCATTCTCGCTCACGAACTTCACGAAAATGGCGGTGTCGGGAGCCTGAATGGTCATAATGACCTGACCAACGGCATATTTATCAATCTCCGATGTGAACTTGGGATTGCTGTAGGCAACTGAGATATCGGGAATAACAACATTCCTCGCCATCTTTATCGTTCTGGTAAAATTCTCTGGCAGAATCTGCAATATCCTGAAATTAGGCTCGGGTTGCGGCAGTGCTTTCGCATTGGAGTTGAGGGCGTTGAACAGCGCTCTTCCCGCTTCGCCTTCCCATGCGCCATCTTCCATCAGTACAAGTACTTCATTGTTTGATCCTGAAGCGTTCATAAAGCTACCGGCGCCGTTGCAGGAGGTGAGAAGTAGAATGGCAGCCATGAATGAGAGTAAAATTCCAAAATGCTTCATATGATAATATTTTAAGGGATTATACTTTATCACTTTAATCAAACAAATATACGACTATTTGCGTGGAAATGAAACGGAGTCTGTTCAATTTATGAAAATTTAAATGGGATGTAGGATTCAGCTTTTAGCACTCAGCGATCAGCGGTCAGCTTTTTAGCTGGGATTGATGTTGCTTTCAGCGGTTTGGGTTTCAGCGATCAGCGATCAGCAATCAGCTTTCAGCTTTTTTAGGTGGAAGCTTTGTATGGGCAGCGGTTTGGCTTTAGCGTTCAGCTCTTAATTCTTATTTCCCAACTCTCAGCTCCCAGCATTAAGCGGTCAGTAATCAAGAACCGAGAACAAAAGTCAGAATTTCTTTATAATTCCCCGATTTTGGCTGTGGAGAGCATACCGCAGGCTGCGAAGATATCTTCCCCTCTCGAGGCACGGATGGTGCTGATGAACCCTTTGGCTGTGAGGAAGTCGCGGAATTTGATCATGTTCTCTTCGGTAGATGGTCGCAGCTTACTCGTCGGAATCACGTGAAAGCGGATCAGGTTGATGCGACAATCGAGGTTGGCCAGCAGCTTTGTCAGCTCACGTGCATAGAGCAGTGAGTCGTTGACCCCGTCGAACATGATATACTCAAACGATAGCCGTCGCTGGTGGCTCCAGTCATAATCGCGTAACATCTCTATGACCGATGCAGCGGGTGCCGACTTCTCAATAGGCATGATGGCGAGGCGCTGTTCCGGTATCGGGTTGTGGAGACTGATAGCCAGATGGCATTTACTCTCATCGAGGAACCGCTTCAGATTGGACTTGAGTCCGATGGTGGAGAGGGTGATACGCCGGGGACTCCAGGCCAGTGAATAGTCGGTCATCAGCAATTCATACGCTTTTTTTACGTTTTTGTAGTTGTCCAGCGGCTCACCCATACCCATGAATACCAGGTTGCTGATGGCTCTTGAGTCGGGTACCGAGTAGACCTGGTTGAGTATCTCCGTGGTGGTGAGGTTATCGCTGAATCCCTGTTTCCCTGTCATGCAGAAGTCGCAGTTCATCCTGCAGCCCACCTGAGAGGAGGCGCAGATGGTGAGGCGGTCAAACTCGGGAATGGTGACTGTCTCGATAAATTTCCCGCTATCTGTTCTGAACAGCATTTTCATTGTGCCGTCGGTCGATGTTTTCACATCGAGCGGCTCCGATCTGCCTACATCGTACATTTCGGTAAGAATCTCTCTGTTTCTCAAAGAGATATTGCTCATCTCGTCGATGGTCTTAACCCGTTTCACATAGACCCAGTCAGCAATCTGTCCGGCGGTAAATTTGGGAAGCTTCAGCTCCTGAACGCTTTCTGTGATTTCGGCAAGCGTCATGCCAAGCAAATGTTGTTTTTGGTCCATCGGGTTGATTTTTTTCAGATTACAAAGATAACTTCAACGAAATGATTTTACCCCATCGCCGTTGCACAATTTTACATATTTTGTCCAATAGAAAGGAGGATTTGGGAAAAAGCCTCTTTTTTAACCACAAAGAGGAAATTTTCATTATTTTTGTCATTGAACAAATGCAACGAGAACAGACAACAATGAAGAAATCTCTTTTTTTATTACTCTCTCTATTAACTATGACAGCGATGTCGCAAGAAAATCCTGTACTGTTGTTCCCCGATGGCGCACCGGGTGAAACAGAGAAATTGAAACAGGTGGATGATCTGAGCGGGAGGAGAGAG
Organism: Proteiniphilum sp.; assembly: GCA_016649795.1. GTDB lineage: Bacteria > Bacteroidota > Bacteroidia > Bacteroidales > Dysgonomonadaceae > Proteiniphilum. The sequence continues at coordinate 2,381 of JAENWZ010000239.1, forward strand.
GCGGGATGCCCTGTACTCCGTATCAGCAATGTGAGTGAACCCACGCTCATCTTTTACCCCGCTCCGGCAGATACGAACAGTGGTGTGACCATTATTGTGAACCCCGGCGGAGGATACAATATTCTGGCCTATAATCTGGAGGGTTCGGAGATATGCAAACGGTTCAACAGCCACGGCGTAAACTGTGTGCTTGTGAAGTACCGTGTGCCGCGCAGGGAAGGATTGGACAAGCATACGGCTCCACTGCAGGATCTGCAGCGTGCTATTGCCTATACGCGTGCGCATGCCGCTGAGTGGAATATTGATGCAAACAAAATAGGTGTGATGGGCTTCTCGGCAGGAGCACATCTTTCGGCCATGGCAAGCACAGCCTACCGGGAACGGACCTATCCTAAAAGAGATTCATTTGATGAGGTGAGCCTTCGTCCTGATTTCACTATCCTTGTATATCCTGCATACCTCTCCGGTGAGAATTTTTCGATTGCTCCCGAGCTGAAAGTAGATCAGCACACACCACCAACCATACTGATCCAGACGCAGGACGACAAGAATCACATTGACAGCAGCATCTTCTACTATTACGCACTGAAAGAGGCGAACGTACAGGCTGCCATTCATCTCTATCCTTCGGGCGGGCATGGTTACGGACTGCGCAATACGGGGCATACGGTGAACGAATGGCCTTTCAGGGTATTATCGTGGTTGCGTGATACAGGCATGATTGAAAAGTAAAACGGAGACTTTCACAAGCCTCCGCTTTCAGGAATAATTGCCAATATTTGTAGTAAATCTCCGCCATTTCCTGTAGTTTTATTCCGCCATTTCTTGTATATGTAATTAAATTACTTATTTTTGTAGCTTTAAATACTTATCAAAGATGGAAATGAAAGAATACTATCCCCGTATTTGTGACAGGGTATTACAGAATAAATTAAAAATTACGGGCGCTGTACTAATCGTGGGCGCCAAATGGTGTGGAAAAACAGAAACAGCTTTACAGTCAGCCAATAGTGTACTTTATATACAGGAGAGTCCGCAACACAAGGAAACGGCTAAAATGATGCCATCACTCTTACTTGAGGGAGAAACTCCACGACTCATTGATGAATGGCAGGATGCGCCTGAGGTATGGGATGCTATACGGC
>JAENWZ010000070.1 GCA_016649795.1 Proteiniphilum sp.
CCTCTTTCCGGTAAAAATGGCCCTCTTCCACTCCCCGCAGCACCTCCTCCTTACCGGAGAGGTAGGTCTGCGACTCGTAATATATCTTATCGAAGGTGACACCCATCTCACGGTAGGTCTCGTCGAAGCCGGCATAAACCCAGCCATTCATCATCTTCCATAAGTTGACCGTGGCGGCATCATGCGCTTCCCATTGGAGGAGCATCTCGCGCGCCTCCCTCATAAGGGGCGCGCGATCCTCAGCCTCTTCTTTCGTCAGCCCTTCAGCCTGGAGTGCAGCAAGCTCCTCTTTATACTTCTTGTCGAACAGCACATAGTAATCACCGGTAAGATGGTCTCCTTTCTTGCCGGACGACTCGGGCGTCTCTCCATCGCCCCATTTCTGCCAGGTGAGCATCGATTTACAGATATGTATACCGCGGTCGTTCACAATATTGGTCTTCACTACCCTGTTGCCATTGGCTTTCAGCACCTCGCTCAGCGAGTGGCCCAGCAGGTTATTGCGCACGTGTCCTAGGTGCAACGGCTTGTTGGTGTTGGGCGATGAATATTCGACCATGAACAGGGGTGCATCCTCTGTCACGGGTGTGAAGCCGTATTGAGGATCGGCGTCGATCTGCTCCAGCAGGCGCACCCATACATCTGGTGCGATGCTCAGGTTCAGGAAACCTTTGATCACGTTGTATCCGGAGACCACGGGTGAGTGCTCAGCCAGCCAAGCGCCAATCTCCTCTGCCGTCTGCTCCGGATTCTTCTTGGAGATCTTAAGCAGGGGAAAGGTGACCAGGGTGTAGTGTCCTTTGAAATCTTTCTTCGTCTTCTGAAGAGTGATGAGTGTTGTGGCGTCATCTGCGCCATACAGCTCATTGATCGCGCCGGTGATGGCTTCCTGCAGTATCTGTTCGATGTTCATACGTTGAAGTTGCTGATTGAATGCGCAAAGGTAAGAAAAATGTCTGTTTTGTCAATTATTGCGAGGTGATAAACATTACGTAGTTATCTCTATTAATTACTTCTAATTTTGAATTGGGATAAGCGGAAGAAAATGTTTTGGATAGTCTTGCATTTTTATTTATACTCCACTTAAATTCATAGCAATGAAGAAACCCATCTCTCTCTTCAATATAATCTATTTCCTGCTGTTGAGTGGTCCGCCAGAAATAGGTAAGTGCATAATTCTGCTTAAAGCTATTCCATTTAATTCTCTCACAAAGCAGATAATTCTCCCATAGACTTCCTTTATCAGCTCTTAAATCCAATGGAGTAAAATTTGCGATCAACGCATTCCGGATACCATTGTCATAGAAATATATTTTGACACTCTTCTTCAATTCATTTCGGACATTACGGCTGTAGGAATGCAGATGGTAGATGACGAATGATTTTTCAAGTAAAAAAATATATCGCTGAACAGTAGAATAATCAATACCCAGTAATCTGGACAATTCACTGAATGAAACTTCACTTCCTACCTGAAGTGCCAGAGCCTGAAGCAGTTTTTCTATAATGTCAGGTTTTCGGATATCCTGGAATTCAAAAATATCTTTAAAAAGATAACTCGATACAATGTTTGTCAATATTTCCCGCTCGTTACCCGGATTGTTTACCACATCGGGATATGAGCCGAAAATAATGCGTTTCTCCAATAAACGCTGTTCACTGATTAAATCGGAGGCAGCAGATAATTCATTAAAGGAGAACGGGAATAATTTATATTCGAATTTCCTACCTGTCAATGGTTCATTGATGCTGTTTGAGAGCTCAAAGGCTGATGAGCCGGTAACCAGAAGCTGTTTATGAGCTAAATTGTCGGTGATTAGTTTTAATGTGATTCCTATGTTTTTGACCCTTTGTGCTTCGTCAATTGCTACAATTTCTGCATCGCCAATGAGTGCTTTTAATTCCGTTGAGGTGACCGATTCTAATTTTCGTCGTATGTCCGGTTCATCGCAATTGAGATATAGGCTCTTAAATGAAGAGGATGAGATAATCTTCTTCACAAGTACTGTTTTACCTACTTGTCTTGGCCCCGATATAATAACTGCTTTTTTTTGGAAAAATTTTGCCCTTATAATGCTTTCAAGATCCCTTTCTACCATTTTTGTTTGTATATGATGAAGAACAAAAGTATAATAAAAGTGGGATATAACCAAAAATAAACATAATAAAAATAGGGTATAGTCTGATTATATTATACTTTGCAATGGTTTTTACTGAACTTCCGGTAAAGTTATATCGCGCAATGTTCAGATGTGCTACACGATATCCTCTATTACCAGCCCCGAGAGGGTGAAACCGAAGATGCACTCATTCTACCGGGTGTAATGAGGTTTTTTCTTTTTTGCCTGCAAAAAGGGTGAAATCACATTGTGAATCACCCTCCATATAAAAACAAGGTAAAAATATACTAATAGAATGTATTGTTTTTAGGCTCGAAGTAAGCTTGCGGATGCAGACAGGTTGGGCAGTTCTTCGGTGGTTTCTTACCGGTGAACACATAACCGCAATGGCGGCACATCCACTCAATATCTACCTCACGGGAGAAAACTGTTCCGTTGCTCACACGTTCCAGCAGCTTCAGGTAACGTTCTTCGTGAATAGCTTCTGCTTTCGCGATCATGCGGTACATGGTGGCTATCTCCTTGAATCCCTCCTCTTCGGCCACAGTGGCAAAATGGGGATAAAGATCTGTCCACTCTTCGTTCTCGCCGGCTGCAGCAGCCTCCAGGTTCTCTGCTGTAGTGCCGATCATGCCAGCAGGATAGGATGCGGTGATCTCCACCATGCCTCCTTCGAGATATTTGAACATCCGTTTGGCGTGCGTCATCTCCTGATCGGCTGTCTCCTGGAAAATAGCGGAGATCTGCTCATAACCCTCTTTTTTCGCCGCTTTCGCATAAAATGTATAGCGCATTCTGGCTTGTGATTCCCCTGCGAAAGATTTCAGCAAGTTTAGTTCAGTTTGGGTTCCTTTGATACTCTTCATAATTAATATTCTTCTGTTTAATCGGTAAACTTTTGATTATACACAAAAGTAATCAATTTTCGGAATCATATAAAATCAAATAACTAGCCCATAGTTATTTAAAACCTTTCTAAATTATTTTCTCGCTTAGCAAAAGCCAGCGTATGGTTTTTTCATCGATCAGCTTCATTATCTCCGAGAACCGGTTCGATTGCTGCATCAGCTCGCTAGTCGGCAGCTCACCGGAGGAGAGCGCATCGCTAATAGCTTTCTTTTCCTTTTCCAGTTGTTCTATCTCCTTTTCCAGTGATTCATACTCCCGTTTCTCCCTGAAGGTGAGTTTTATTTTTTCTTCCGTTTTGTTGCGGCGCTGCTCCGGTTCGGCTTTGGTTGATTTGATCTCTTCGGCCTGCTTCCTCTCCTGCAGCTGTTTCTTGTCATCTATCTGTTTCCATTCGCGGTACTGCGTGTAATTACCGGGAAAATCCTGAATCTCTGCCTCACCGTGAAATACCAGCAGATGATCCACCACCTTGTCCATAAAAAAACGGTCGTGCGACACAACGATAAGACAGCCCTTGAAACCTTTCAGGTACTCCTCCAGTATATTGAGCGTGATGATATCCAGGTCGTTGGTGGGCTCATCCAGCACCAGGAAGTTGGGGTTGGTGATCAGCACGGTACAGAGATAGAGCCTCCGTTTCTCCCCTCCGCTGAGCTTGTAGACGTAGTTATGCTGTTTCTCCGGTGCGAAGAGGAAATGCTGCAGGAACTGTGAGGCGGTGAGCCTGTTGCCGTTGCCCAGATCAATCACCTCGGCAATCTGCTGCACCACATCAATCACCTTCATCTGCTCGTTGAACTGCAGTCCATCCTGACTGTAATAACCGAAGTGTACCGTTTCGCCGATATCGAAGCTGCCACTGTCGGGCTTCACCTCCTCCAGCAGCATCTTCACGAAGGTCGATTTGCCGGTACCGTTGTTTCCCACGATGCCCATCTTCTCATATCGCGCGAAGATATAATTGAAATCTTCGGTGATGATGACATCACCAAATCGTTTGCTTACATGCTGCGCTTCAAAAATCTTATTGCCGATATAGGCTCCCTTTGCCGCCAGACGGATGTTTCCCCCATCGTCCTGTTGTGCTGTTTTTTCTTCAAGTGTATAAAAAGCATCGATACGCGATTTTGATTTTGTGCCGCGGGCACGCGGCTGGCGGCGCATCCACTCTAGCTCTTTCCGCATCAGGTTCCTGGCCCGGTCCATCTCAGTATTTTGTGTTGCTAGCCGATCCTCCCGCTTCTCCAGGTAGTAGGAGAAATTGCCTTTGTAGGAGAAGAGCTGTTTTTCGTCTATCTCCAGTATCTGCGTGCAGATACGGTCGAGGAAGTACCTGTCGTGCGTCACCATCAGCAGGCTCATCTTGTTGCGGGTGAGGTGCTCCTCCAGCCACTCCACCATCTCCAGATCGAGGTGGTTGGTAGGCTCATCCATGATCACCAGCTCCGGCTCGCTGATAAGCACGTTGGCCAGTGCCACACGCTTCACCTGTCCGCCCGAGAGCTCTCCTGTCTTCTGATGAAAATCGGTAATCTTGAGCTGCGACAGGATCTGCTTGATCCGCTGTTCGTAATCCCACGCCTTCTGCAGATCCATCTGTATCAGCACTTCGTCCAGCCCTTCATGTTCCTCGGAGGAGATGATCTCCTCGTAGCGGGCAATCAACTTCACTGTCTCATTGTCCGCGTTGAAGCAGGCCTCCAGCACTGTCAGCTGCGGGTCGAACTGAGGCGATTGCTCCAGGTAGGCAAACCGTATATCGTTGCGGAACACCACTCTCCCGTCGTCATATGACTCCTTCCCCGCAATAATGTTCAGCAGGGTTGTTTTGCCCGATCCGTTTTTGGCAATCAGCCCAATCTTATCGCCTTCGGCAATACCGAAAGAGATATCGCTGAAGAGCAGCAGGTCGCCGAAGCTTTTTGTGAGTGAGTCTATTTGCAGGAGAGGATGAGCCATATTCTTTTTTGTATTTGAGGTCAAAAGTACAAAAAACAATTGATATCTCTCTGCTGTCAGTGATGTTTGAGCCTTCTCAAAATCTCCATCTCAGGTAGAGATAGAGATCTGTTCTGCTGTGTCCGTCGATCTGTTCCGTGCCGCTGCCTATGTTGTCGCGGTTGAAGTAATGTGAATGCCCGGCTTTGACCGAAGCAGAAAGCGAAGGATTGATATCATACCTTGCAGAGAGTGCCAGACGCACCCCTTTTCCGTAGAAGGAAGGCATATAGAACGAGCTTAGCAGGTTTCGTTCGTAGGAGTAGAGCCTTGCATTATAGCTCCCGGCATCAAAAAAGGCCAGGTAGGCATCAGTCGCGATGCTTTTCTTGCCCCGGTAGCCTATGTTCTGGGAGAGCATATATCCCTTCTCAGCAGGGAAGGGTTCTTCTCTGTAGTGTGCCATGTCGACCGTAGAACGGAAGCTCCAGCCACTCTGAAGTGTATGTGAAAAGCGAAGACGGAATTTATGTGTGGCATAGGGCAGTACCGATGTGGATTGCTCATCGGGATAGCGCATATTTTTCTCTTTCCGTTTGTACTTGTAGCGTAGGTCCAGCAGGGTGGTACGTGTAAAGGTATATGTTCCCAGGAAATAGTAATCAAGCGCTTTCGAAGGCTTGTCCACCCCAAATTTCAACCAAGGATAACGCACAAAATCGATATAGCTGTTCACCGTGAACCGGGCGAAGGGGGAAAAGAGGGTACCCAGGAAAAGACCCCGTTCATTGCGGATGCCACTTCCTTCGGAGAAGGCCTCTGCATAGAGGGCATTGTATGAGATGGGGTAATAACGGTGTAACAGCGTAAAGGATAGACCCGGGGAGGGTCGGTATTGCACCATGTTGATTGTGGCCACTGCACCGTTTTTTGAGATCGCCGTCTCTCCCGCGAGGATCAGCCCCGGCAGCTGATATGAGTAATCGATGCTGGCATTCAGGTTCGCGGAGTCTCTCAGATAGTAGAGATTATAACCCTGTTGAGCGGGCTCGTACATTCGGTTGTATCTGTGGTACAATCCGCTTACCCCCGCCTGAAACCGATCTTTCCGGTAGTTGACGTTCCCTCCCAGCACCCGCTCCCGGGTGTTCTTTCTCTTCTCCAACTCCGACGGAGTGCGATGGAGACCATCCGTTTTGAACGAGGTGATATGGCCATTGTTCGTGAGATTAGCGTCGATACCTCTGTTAGAGTAAAAGGAGGTGACGGAGATGTTCCCGATGCCGATGAGGGCAGCTGCACCCCTGAAGAACCCACTCTCAGCCGTGGAGAAGTGGCGTTTAGGCTGCAGCGTGCGGCGGGCAATATTATCTGAACTCCACGCTTTGCTCACCATGAAATCATTGTTCAGGATCAATCCCTGTCCGAACGAGAGCCTGTAATCGCCCAGGGCCACTGTCTTTAAAATGCCTATATCACGCAGGATGAGATGCATGCCGTAATGATCATACCCCTTAGGGTAATCCTTTTTGAGGAAGGGCTCCCCCGCATCTTTCTCAGCGGTGAATCCCATCTCTATCCTGTCGCGATAGCGAAATGAGTAACGGAGTGAATGGTAGAAATCCTCACCCCGATATTTACGGTTGGGGTAGCGTTCCAGTATGCTGTCGGAAAAGTCTCCGTACCCTGCACGCGGAGTGAGGGTTTTGTCCAGACGGAACTGCACCTCATGCTGCCCTCTTTTCAGCATTTCAGATGTTTTTACATATGCCTCTCTTTTATCTGCAACGCCCGCATAGAAGAAAGGAAGTATCCTCTCCACGGTTTGAATGTCAAGATAGGGTACGTTCCTCAACTCGAAAACGGTATAGAGGGGTCTGTTTTTCTCCAGGAAAGAGGTGATCGCTGCGATCTCCTCCATCGACAGCAGCGGGAAACGTTCCAGCTGCTCACGCGTCACCCTGTTCAGGTTCATGGGGTTGCTCTCCAATTGTAACAACTCCTCGTACATGTTCTCAATGGCGGTTTCGTTCATCTCCTCTTGTTCGGCCAGCTGCTCTACAAACACGCGCCAGCTTGCATCCTGAGCAACTATACCATTAAAAATACCGAAAAAGAGGAAAAAGAGAATAGGTATCAGTAACTGTTTCATGACCTCTGTTCTGTTTCGGTTTGCAAAAAGTGATCATCACAAAAATAGGTATATTTTTATTTTTTCACAAATATGTGAGTATAAAACAGATAACAAATTTGAAATTGATCTTTTTTTGTATCTTTGCTCCTGTTTTAACTATGATGGAAAGTATGAACAGTGTAACCCGGGCTATGTTAGCCCTATTGCTTTTGCTGGCATCTTGCCGGGGGGTAGTGAAGGATAAAGGCGAGGGGTATGATTTCCCTCAGATACTGCAGAGTGATACCCTGCGTGTGCTTACACTCAACACCTCCACCTCTTATTTCATCTTTCGCGATCTGCCGATGGGTTATCATTACGATCTGATTCGCGAATTTTGCCGGGAGCATGATCTTGTACCTGAAATTATCGTGGCCGGAAATTCGGAGAGCATGCTGGAGATGTTGCAGAGCGGGGAGGGTGATGTGATTGCCTACAATATTCCTGTGACGAATGCTCTGAGGGATTCAGTGCTCTACTGCGGACTGCAGCAGATATCCCACCAGGTGCTGGTGCAACGTGCTTTAAGGAGCGACACCCTTGTCACTGATGTGACCGGACTGATTGGCAAAGAGGTGACGGTGACAGAGGGTTCTAAATACCGTGACAGGATAGTCAACCTCAATAATGAGCTCGGCGGAGGTATAGTTATTGATATTGTTGACAGAGACACCATCGTGACGGAAGATCTTATCCGCATGGTGTCACGGGGTGAAATCGGCTATACAGTAGCCGATGCTGATCTCGCCAGACTCAACCATACCTATTTCAGGAACCTTGATGTGGATCTGCAGGTCAGCTTCGATCAGCGCTCGTCATGGGTGGTGAGGAGAGATATGCCTATACTGGCCGACTCGCTCAACAGCTGGTTTGAGAACAAAACGGATGAGCCTGTTTTTTTGCGTATTATCAAACGCTATTTCGAAGAGACGAAGGGATATCTTGAGGGTGACAGACCTTCCTACAGTGATATCCTGGGATCCGGTGTGATTTCTCCTTTCGATCCCTTTTTCAAACAGCAGGGTAAACGATTGGGGATAGACTGGCGCCTGCTTGCATCGCTCTCTTATCAGGAATCCACTTTCAAAACGGAGGGTCAGTCGTGGGCAGGAGCCATCGGCCTGATGGGACTGATGCCGGCAACAGCTGCCTCTTTGGGTGTCACCGGGGACCATATCTTCGACCCGGAGATGAACATACGTGCCGGGTCGGACTATCTGAAGCAGCTCCTCAATATTTTCGGCACGATCGATGATCCTTCCGAGCGGCTGAAGATGTCGCTGGCAGCCTACAACGGCGGATTAGGGCATGTGTCCGATGCCAGGGCGCTGGCAGAAAAGTACGAGGCAGATAAGAATGTGTGGGAAGGCAACGTGGAGAAATTCATACAGTTGAAGCGGCTGGAGCAATATTATACTGATCCGGTTTGCAGAAACGGATATTTCAGAGGCGATGAAACAATTAATTACGTACGTAAGGTGATCAGCAGATGGGAGCTTTACAAAGAGAAGGTGAAAGAATAAGAATTCTCTTTATCGAAGAATAAAAAAAACATTATCTTTGTGTCTGAGTCAAAATAGAGCGAAGAGATCAGGCAAACAGAGGAAATCAATAGAATTCTAATAAAATGTCAGTAATAATTAATAAAGTCATTACGAAAGATGATCTGAGAAAATTTATCCAGTTCGGTATAGATCTCTATGAGGGCAATGAATATTTTGTTCCGCCATTGATTTACGATGAACGGACTACGCTCAGCAGAACAAAGAATCCGGCGTTCGATCACTGTGAAGCCGATTATTTTCTGGCTTTGCGTGATAATATAATTGTCGGCAGGATAGGTGTCATCATCAATCATAAAGCGAACGAGATATGGAATGAGCGGAATGTCCGTTTCGGTTTTGTCGATTTTATTGATGATAACGATGTGGTCGATGCTCTTTTCGGAGCAGCTGAAAGCTGGGCGCGCTCCAGGGGGATGGAGAAGATTCACGGACCACTCGGTTTCACCGATCTTGATCATGAAGGAATGCTGGTGGAAGGATTCGACCAGATAAGTACACTCTCCACCATCTATAATTATCCCTACTATGTGGATCATATGGAGCGGCTTGGTTACATCAAGGATCAGGACTGGGTGGAGTTTCTCATCACCATTCCCAAAGAGACACCCGAGCGGTTTGAACGCGCAGTGGAGATCGTGAAGAAACGCTCCGGCCTGGTGGTGAAGCACCTGCAGAGCAAAAATGATGTCTATCCTTATGCCAGAGAGATATTCAGGCTCATTAACCGCGCCTATAAAGATCTCTACGGATTCGTTGAGCTGACAGAGAAACAGATAGATTTCTATGTAGATATGTATATCCCGATGCTGCGGCTCGAGTTCCTCACCCTTGTGATCCGACAGGAGGACAATAAGCTGGTGGGTGTGGCTATCGGTTTGCCCAGC
>JAENWZ010000400.1 GCA_016649795.1 Proteiniphilum sp.
AGACAGCTGTTGGTGCCTGTACCCAGGATGGCAGCGAAACCCTCTTTGTCACCCAGCAGGGCGCGGGCAGCAGCCAGCAGGTCGGTCTCTATGGTGATCTGTGCCGATGAGAAAATGCCCGATATCCCTTCAACCAGGATACCATCGGTCTCAGATGAATATCCTCCTCCGGCGCTGTAGAAAAAGATACTTCCCACACCGAGGGCTTTCTCTTTCACCTCCTGTGGCAGGTTCTTCTCCAATGATGCACGGATATAATCACTCCCCACAAAAAAGGGGTGGTATCCCTCGGTCTCGAACAGTGCCGGGTCTCCGGTTTGATTTAACAGGCACCACGTTGTTTTGGTAGATCCTCCATCGGCAATCAGTATCATATCTCTCTTTTTTCTGGTAAAACATTCTTTTTATTACTCTTCCATGTTTTTCTTTCTCTATTACAGATTGGATGTCAATCAACCATCCTGTCACCTTCTGGTTCTGATCTTATGTCCCCACAGCGCATAGAGCGCGATGATCAGATAACAGGGAACCACCATCCAGTAAGCCTGACGAGCATCCAGGCTGCCGGCAAGCTTCTCGTAGATCAGCGGCAGTACCGCCCCTCCGGAAATGGCCATCACCAGCAGCGAAGAGCCGGTCTTGGTGAAACGCCCCAGATCGGAAATCGCCAGGGGCCAGATGGAGGGCCACATCAGGGAGTTGGCAAGGCCCAGCAGGGCGATAAACAGCACCGATGTAAATCCGCTGGTGAGCTGTGAGGCGATGATGAACACGATGCCCAGCAGGGCGGAGAACACCAGGGACTGCTGTTGGGAGAAGTATTTCGGTATCCCGACAATCCCGATGATATAACCCGTAAGCATAAAGAAGAGGGTCATCGAGGTGAAGAGCTTGGCGCTGCTCAGGGCAATACCCTGATAAGAGCCGTAACCGATGATGGTATTGCCGGCAATCACCTCTACCCCCACATAGATGAAGAGGGTGAAAACACCCAGCATCAGATGGGGGAACTGTGTGATCCGCTTTTTATCGGCACTGTAGTTCGTTTCAAAGGCATCCAAATCCTCCTCCTCCTCTTCCAATACCTCCGGAAGGGAAGAGAAGTAGATGGCCACAGCGACCATGATCAACAGGGCAGCAATCAACAGATAGGGGACAATCACCTTCTGTGCCAGCTCATTGAGCACCACCGTTTTCTCGGCTACGGCCATCGTCTCCAGGGCGGCGGTCAGTCCGTCCGCATCATTGAGCACGATGGAGCCCAGGATCAGCGGTCCCAGGATACCCGCAACACCATTGCATATCCCCATGATGCTCATGCGGCGGGCTCCGCTTTCGCGGGGACCGAGGATGGTGACATAGGGATTGGAGGCTGTCTGAAGAATGGAAAGACCCAGCCCCTG
>JAENWZ010000155.1 GCA_016649795.1 Proteiniphilum sp.
GCAGTCTCTTTCAGGAAAAAATCAAAACGCTTCCAATATGCTTCGTTCCATTGATTCAGATCATATCTCCCGTCGTCTGTTTCTTTGAACGGATAAATCTCAAAATCTTTATCCTTGCGATCGCTCATCGTATTTCTAACGTAATTGGCTCCGATCTTCTTCATGCTATCCAGATGTGGAACCAACAGATCGCCGGGCCACTGAAATAGATTGTCATCATCGCTCGCTCCAAACAACATAACCGGTTTACCTTCGTATTGCCAGAATCGTGGATTTTTACTCCAAGGGCGGATACGATTGTTATCATAATTACGCATATTCTGACAGTATGTAATCTCAGCTGTGAAGATTAATAGACATAAACAAAGTACAACTTTTTCTTTCATAATTTAAATGTTAATCTATTGAAGAAGAGAAAGTGTGTCCGGATCCCGGGACAAAGACAAGGACTACTTATATGGTTATAAATCATTTAATTATCTTTACCTCCTTGGGAGCCTTAATCTCACTTTTAACTTTTCCGTCCGCTTGTTTTACATGCTTCACTTTCACAATGCCGTAGGGGGTGGGGAAAGTACCCTCAGCGAAAGCCAGATCTCCCAGGTTGGGACGTATCTGAATCACCCTGGATCCCGGTTCTATCACTTTGATACCCAAAACATGAGCGGTTAACCATGATGTTGGTCCGGAGGCCCAGCCATGACAGAGGCTTCCACGCAGCCCTATATAGCAATGGTCACCACCATCGGCATGAATGTCGAACATGTCGGCGGGAGTTAACTGATCGATTCTGGCAGCTTTTGTTCTTTCGGAGTAATCGAAATTTTCCCAGAAAGTAGTCGCTCCCAGGTCAAGCATAGCTCCCCAGTAGTCAGAGATGATATTCATGCCCTCCTGGTATTTCCCCGCTTTGGCCAAAGCCTCCAGCATGTAATAACCGTAAAAGGTGGCGAAATCATTTGCACCCTCTTTGAGGATGACGGATGACGCTCTGTTCAGCGGCATTAAATCGGCCAGTGCAAGGAGAGCAGCAGCCTGTTTGTTGTCATGGTCGGCGGGAGTGTGCTTCCTTAATGATTCGACTGTTTCTGAGCATAACTTCTGCAATTCAGGGTCATTCAGCCATGTGGCGATATCTTCTCCTGCCTCCATCGTCATCAGCGTTAATGCCTGCAGTCCCGAATGAATCACTTCCGGGTTTTCTGATGTGGGCCAATCCAGAAAACGTCCCCCATCCAGATTCTCTTTGCCCGCCGATATTCTGGCAGTAATCTGAGGGATGAGTCTTTTCAGATAGCTTTGTTGTTGTCTCAGATAGTTCAAATCACCCTGATGCAGGTAGTGGTCCCTGTGGATAATGACCCACCAGAGAGAATAGGAAGAGATGCCATTCATCCAACCGGGCAGGGGGGTGGTATCTCTGGCAAAGTCGAGACTTTTTTTGACCACCTCATTATCACCAAAGACACTGTTGATGGTCATCACTTCGGGGTGCATGTCACCCACCCAAACAAGCCTGTCACGTTTGATACCGTCCCACAAATAATCCTGCATATTCAGATGTACTGTATATGCACCTGTCTCCCATATCTTATTGAGTCGTTCATCACTTGATCTGAAAGAACCCAGATAGGGGATATCGCGATACCTTGATATTGCCCGTACCGACCTGATTGGCAGATCCACTCCTTTATCCAGCAGATCTATTCTGACAAACCGAAATCCCGAATTGCCAATCTCGACGGTTCCCAGCCATGGAAGCTCAAGGGTGAAGTCTCTCAGAGAGTGATCGTTGGTGGCAGAGTTCATGCCCGGCACACTGTTGTCACCCGTGTTGCTCATCGCTTCAGAGACCGATTCTCCCAGACGAACTCTTATTCTCACAGGACTCTTATCGCCCCGTATGGCTGCCGCTATTTCAATTCCCCCGTACAGCTCATTGCCGAAGTCCAGTAAAATGGAAGCCTCTTTTTGTTCATCCGATTTGAGCATACACATTCCTTCTCCACTGGTAGAGAGCTGCCCGTCGAACTTAGTAAGGAGTACCTCTGAATTTTTTATCTGGTTGTCCTGATGATCTGATTGCCATACTATTTTAACCGGTGTAACATAACTTCGTGTTATTTCATCTTTCTGAAGATTGTTTTTAAAATGATCCTGTAGTATATTTCTTTGGGCATTCAGACTCACTGAAAAGCACAACGCCAATGAGAAGAGGTAGATAAAAATATTTTTCATAAAATAAAGAGTTTAAATAATCACGTTGATATTGATAGATTTTTTTATCGTTCCACCGTAAACACCCATTTGCCGGATCCCACATTCTCTATCACGGAAAAATCTCCTTTTCTCTGATAGGAAACCGGTTGATTGTCCTGTTCGATCTTCTGTTTCTTCGAAAAGAAAGGAAGATAGATATCTGCATTGCTGTTTGCAGGAATGGTTACTTCGAGCAGAAACGATTCATTCGGTTTGTTGTTAAAACTGACTATGACATCACCAAGAATAGTAGGATGTTTTATTTCAGCATGTTCCAGCGTGGAGGGTTGAGGCTTGATCCTTAACTTCCGGAATCCCGGCTCCAAAGGCTCTATACCCATCAGCTTGCGCGGTATCAGGTTGGCAGGTGCTGCTCCCCAGGGATGATTCCAGTCCTGATTGGGTTTGTATCGGTTGTCCCACGCTTCAAGTGTGATGGTTGAGCCAACCCGGATCATATTATACCAGCTTCTCTCTGAGGTGGAAGTGAGCAGCTCTAAGCCGTAAACAGCATCGTGCTTGTCATAGATGGCATCCACGAGAAATTGTGCACCGTATACACTACAGGCCATTTTTCGCGAACGGATAAATTCCAGCACAGATTTTTCATTTTTCTCCTCCACCAGTCCAAATGCAAGCGGAAACATATTGGCATGAAGCGATGCATGCTCCGTTCCAATGCCATCGATATAAACACCTCGGCTACTATCAAATAGAATTTGGTTGAAAGATTTTTTCAGTCTGGCTGCCCTTTGGGAAAAATTCTTCTGATCCGCTTCTTTCCCCAGCGTTTCCGCGATACGGGCCATAAGCGTAAGTGCCCTGTAATGGTAAGCATTGACGACAGTGTTCACATCGGTAAATACAAACCCGTCTGTTTCTCCACCCTCTTCCTTTTCCAGACCCAGGATACCCGTATGAGGCCAGTCAACAATATCACGCAACTGACCTTTAAAATGGATTGATGCAAGTACTTCGGGTGTGACCTTTCCTGTTCGGGTACTGATAAAACCCTTTTCATCGGACAAAGCTGCCAGCGTTTTGGCTTTTAAGTCATCATAGTATTGTTCCAGTGAGCGCTTATTTCCGGTGTACATGTAATCTTCCCAGGCTATAAGCACGGATTGCATGATCCATTCCGTGGGCCAGGTAGGACGATGTATCAGGTATTCATGTGTATAGCGTGCCATACTGTAATCCCGTGCCACGCAATAATGCGACAGCTGATTAATGAGCGCATCGGCTTCGTAGGGAATTCGTTCACGATCGCCATCAATATAGACTCCAGTGAATGAAGTTGCTTTGATCGAGTATTTGCTTATATCCCATACGCTGTTTAACACGGTATCTGAACAATGGAAATAGGAGTCTGAGTCGCTGAAGGGGTAGAAAGCGCTCTCTCTGATCAGATCTTTTATTTCTAAAGGAAATCGATAGTTCTCAATTTCGCAATAGCGGAAGGGTGTCACTTCGCCTATGTACTCCGGCATCAACACGGCTTGTGTACCACTGTTTCTCTTATCGGGACGTATTGTCACAAGATAGGTGTTCCACCCTTTATCCGGCTTTATTTTGTATTGAGAATAACGAATGGTTCCCCCGGGTGCACGGTCAACACGACCCTTTTTCTGTGCCTCTCCCAAGTGAACTGTGACAGTATCGGTTCCGCTATCGGAAAAGAGATTGATCCGTATCCTTCCGAATGAAGCCTTGCCGAAATCTGCAATATAATTGTGCACAGCGGTTTGATTAATTGTAGCAGGATGTTCATCCAGCTTTTGAATGGGATACCTGTCTGTAGCATAGTCTGTGAGTGTGTCAGACATTTTAAAGGAAGAGAATCCGGAGAATTCCGATTCCCTGTCGTTATGATCCCATAGTCTGACTTTCCAGAAATAGACTTTTCCCGGTTCAAGCTGATTGCCGTTGTAGAAGATATTAGAGGAATAACTGCTGTTCACTTTTCCTGAATCCCAGAAATTGCCCGAGTCGTTTCGTAGAATTGTTTGATCCGATGCAACCAATAGCCGGTAGGCTGTTTGCCTGGTATTTTGTTTTTTTGATGAAATAACCCATCCAAAGAAAGGTTTATGGGTACTAATTTCGGTAAATTGGAAATTCTCTTTTTGTGTGACGGCCTCATGCAATGGTGTTGATACCTTGTATCCGTTTAAAAAGAGTGCATCAGGGTTGGATAACATATTCACGCTTAATCCCGAGGGAGCAAAACTTTCCTGTGATCCAACCTGTAAGCAGATGAACAGAACGATTGTTGTTAAAAAAAATAACTTTTGTTTTATCTTCATGTTTGATAGTAATGATGTGCTATTTGACCATGAATCTATTTCACTCTGCCTAAGTTTCTGTATTCCATCGGTGTGGAGCCTACTCTTTTCTTGAAAAATGATAAGAAATATTCGTATGAACTGAAATTGAGTTCGAATGCTATCTCTTTGATGGAATGGTTTGTCTCAGCCAGCAGTTCCTTGGCCGTTCGCAGTTTTAACTCCTGAAAATATTGTGAGGGTGCATACCCCGTATATTCCTTGAAAACTTTCCTGAACAATGAATAACTGATGCCCAGGTTGGTTGCAATTCCCTTTATATCGAGATTTTTGTTGATGTTCTCAATCATGATGATCTTGGCACGTTCAATTTTCTGGGTGGACTCTTTTGATTCGAAATTCTTGTTTTGTGCCATTGAGAGGATCGTGCCTAAAATATTAAATACGATGCCCGCCAGATATTGCTGGGCTGCACCTTTATCTTCTTTTGCAATTTTGATGGCTGTGGAGAAGAGGCTTACCAGATCTTCATTCACACCCACTTCAAGCACCTGGTTTTCGGGTGAGATAAAACCGTGGGAGACAATCTTATCAATGATAGCGCCTTCAAAACCAATATAGTATTCGTTCCATCCGGTCTCTTTTAAGGGGCAGTAAGTGTGCCACTGACCGGGAAAGAGTAGAATAACCTCTCCCTTAGTGATACTTCTTCTTTTGGTTGTCTCTGATGAAAAATATCCTTTCCCTTTGCTGATGTAAACGAACTGATATTCCGACAGTACACGCCCTTTACCCGGTTTAAAATAATAATTCTTCGGATGCTCCGTTGAGGGATACAACATGTGAGGAGCAATAGGCTGAAAGCCAACTGTATTTACTGTTAGCCCAAATAACTTGTCTTTCGCATTAACCAACAGGTATTTAAAATCAATACCGAAATCGTTATATCTCATTTCATCAGTTTTAGATTTACATGTGTATTATTGGCAGTAAATATACGAAAAAAAATCAAAGCACAATGCGGAATAGTTGTCATTGCGACAACACGTAGATTCCGCATTGTGACCTTTGATAAAAACCAGAGAATGAATTTATTAAACGACACTTATTATTTAAATAGATTGGGAATGATCAATGAGAAAATTAATATTGCCATGCCTATAGAGAGATA
>JAENWZ010000225.1 GCA_016649795.1 Proteiniphilum sp.
CTCTACCCTATTGTCCAGCCTAAAATGAGTGACAGCGCGTCGATAGACAATGTGCTGGAGTTTCTTGTGATGTCCGGGAAAACACTGCCTCATGCCATGGCTATGCTTGTACCTGAGAGCTTTAACGACAAAAATCCTATCTCGGACGAGCTGAAGGCATTCTACGCATATCACAGCATGTTGATGGAACCGTGGGACGGGCCTGCGACACTAATCTTCAGTGACGGGCGGTATGCGGGCGGTATGCTCGACCGCAACGGACTTCGTCCGGCGCGTTATACCATCACCCACGACGGAATCATGATTATTGCTTCCGAAACCGGAACCATCGAATTCGACGCGGACAATATCAAATCGCGGGGAAGATTAAAACCGGGTAAGATGATGATGGTAGATACATATACCGGAACGATCTATTCTGACAACCATCTGAAAGCGGAGCTGGCCAACGCTTTCCCCTACCGGCAGTGGCTGAACAAAAACTGCCTGAACCTGGATGATATCTCTTCTGGACGCAGCGTGAACAACGACGTGGAGAACCATGAAACGCTGCTGAAAGCTTTCGGCTATTCTGTCGAAGACCTCGAGATACTGATAAAGCCCATGGCGATGGAGGGCAAAGAACCCACCTCCTCAATGGGGAATGATGTCACACTGGCCGCTTTTTCAGATAAGCCGCAACGGCTCTTTAACTATTTCCGCCAGCAGTTCGCACAGGTCACCAATCCCCCCATCGACCCTATCCGCGAAGAGCTGGTGATGTCGCTCACAGGTTATATGGGAGCGATCCATCAGAACCTGCTCGAGGAGATTCCCGAACTCTCCGGCATCGTGAAATTAAAGAGTCCCATACTTACCAACACGCAGTTCGATATCCTTTCTAACCTGCGCTACAAAGGATTCTCGACGGCCGTGATCCCCATGCTGTTCGATCCTGAAAGCGGTGCTGAAGGATTGAAAAAAGCGGTGGAGAAGCTCTGCCTGTCGGTGGAGAAAGCGGTGGACGACGGCAAGAACTATATTGTTTTGAGTGACAGGGGCGTGAACGCACAAAACGCTCCTATACCGTCACTACTGGCCACATCGGCTGTACACTTGTACCTGGTGGAAAAAAGAAAGCGGATGCAGATAGACATCGTCGTGGAGAGTGCCGAGCCAAGAGAGGTGATGCATTTTGCACTGCTGTTTGGCTTCGGGGCTAACGCCGTGAACCCATACCTGCTCTTCGCTGTCTTGTCGCAAATGGTAAAATCGGGAGAGCTACAACTCGATTTCGATACGGCAAAGAAGAACCTGATCAAGTCGGTCAACAAAGGGCTGCTGAAGGTGCTCTCCAAGATGGGGAATTCCACGCTCAGGAGTTACCGCGGAGCACATATCTTTGAGGCTATTGGCATCTCTTCATCGGTATTAAACAGCTACTTCAAAGGCATTTCATCGAAGATTGAGGGTATTGACATGGAAGATATAGCCCGGGAAGTGCTGCAACCCTTCTCTGAGGCATTTAACGATGATGAAAATGAACCTTTCCATCTCGGGAATTTAGGGAACTACGCCTACCGCCTGGAGGGAGTCTATCACGCATGGAATCCCGAGACGATTGCCAGACTGCAGATTGCGACCAAGACGAATAATTACAATCTGTTCAAGGAGTACACCTCTCTCGTCAATGAGAAGGAGACGCCCGCATTTATCCGCGATCTGCTGGATTACAAACGCAAACCCATCAACATTTCAGAGGTGGAACCCGTCGAAATGATCATGAAACGGTTCTGCACCGGAGCAATGTCTTACGGCTCCATCAGTAAAGAGGCACATGAAGCGCTGGCTATCGCGATGAACATCATTGGTGGGCGCAGCAACACCGGAGAGGGAGGTGAAGACCCATTACGCTTTAAAACTCAGGAAGATGGTTTGTCGCGCAGAAGCGCTATCAAGCAGATTGCATCAGGGCGATTTGGTGTAACAACTGAGTACCTGGTTAATGCCGACGAGCTGCAGATAAAGATTGCCCAGGGTGCAAAGCCGGGTGAAGGGGGTCAGCTGCCGGGATACAAAGTGGATAACATCATTGCCAAAACAAGACATTCCATCCCCGGCATCTCATTGATCTCTCCTCCTCCGCATCATGATATCTATTCGATAGAAGATCTGGCACAGCTCATTTTCGATCTCAAGAATGTGAATCCGAATGCGGTTGTCAGCGTGAAGCTGGTGTCGGAGAGCGGTGTCGGGACCATTGCAGCAGGGGTTGCCAAGGCAAAGGCCGACCTGATAGTGATCAGCGGCGCAGAAGGGGGCACCGGAGCCAGTCCCGCCAGCTCCATCAAGCATGCGGGATTACCTCTCGAGATAGGGCTGGCAGAGACACAGCAGACACTGGTGATGAACAACCTGCGCGGAGTGGTGACACTGCAGACCGACGGTCAGCTGAAGACAGGACGCGATATTGCGGTTGCTGCTATGCTGGGTGCGGAAGAGTTCGGTTTTGCCACCAGTGCCCTGATCGTGTTGGGATGTGTGATGATGCGTAAATGCCACCTGAACACCTGTCCGGTAGGTGTGGCCACGCAAAACGAAGAGCTGCGCAAACGATTCGTGGGACGCTACGAGTACCTCGTTAATTTCTTCCGTTTTCTGGCAGAGGATACACGTGAGCAACTGGCGGAAATGGGATTCCGTTCGCTTGATGAGATCGTGGGAAGAACCGACCTGTTAGAACGCAAACACTATCCTGATGCTCCCAAGACAGAGAAAATCGACCTCTCTAAAATCATCTGGTTCCCGGAAGAGGCAAAAGAGCTCGCTATTAGAAAAACAGGAGCTCAACACCATAAGATAGAGGAGGTGCTGGACCGCAAACTGATCAGGGAAGCTTTTCCGGCACTGGAGTTACACCAACCTGTGGGTATCAAATCGAAAATCAAAAATACCGACAGGACTACAGGTGCCATGCTCTCTGGAGAGATTGCCAAACGATACGGCGAGGAGGGGTTACCCGAACATACTATCTCGGCCTGGTTTGATGGATCGGCAGGTCAAAGCTTCGGCGCTTTCCTTGTGAAAGGGGTCACTTTTTATCTTCATGGCGAGACCAACGATTATCTTGGCAAGGGATTATCGGGAGGCCGCATCATCGTGACACCACCCAAAGGCAGCATCTTTAAGGCAGAAGAGAATATTATCTGCGGAAACACATCACTTTACGGAGCCACCTCGGGAGAGGTTTACATTAACGGTATTGCCGGAGAACGTTTTTGCGTACGCAACTCGGGTGCCATCGCCGTGGTGGAGGGAGCAGGCGATCACTGCTGCGAATATATGACCGGTGGTTGCACTGTAGTCCTGGGAGCTACCGGCAGGAATTTTGCTGCAGGAATGAGTGGTGGCGTGGCATACGTGCTGGATGAGAAAGGTGATTTCGATTTCTTCTGTAATATGGAGATGGTCGAGCTCTCGCTGGTGGAAGATCTTTCCGATGCGAGGGAGCTGAAAAGCCTGATCTCCAAACATCAGCAGTATACCAACAGTGAGCAGGCAAAGCATATCCTTGACAACTGGAACGAATATGTGGAGAAATTCATTAAAGTAGTGCCAATTGAGTACAAGAAAGTGCTGGAGGAGAAGAAAATTGCGGAGCTGAACAAAAAAATAGCGGTGGTTGAAAGAGATTATTAATCCACCATCCCGCTTATGTTGGGTTTTACTGCGAGGTTGTTATTACATGAATAAAAAACAAGCCTTTACGAAGGAGACAAAAGATAGTTAGTATGGGAAATCCAAAAGCATTTATGACGATACC
>JAENWZ010000134.1 GCA_016649795.1 Proteiniphilum sp.
AAGAAAAATACAAATAGAATAATTATATCCTCCCGTTTATCTTATTTCTCATGCATTTCTTCATCCACCCACTCAAGGATATCGCCGGGCTGACAGTTCAGCTCTTTGCAGATGATCTCCAGCGTGCTGAAACGGATGGCTTTGGCTTTTCCTGTTTTCAGAATGGAGAGGTTGGCAGGAGTGATGCCCACTCTTTCAGAAAGCTCGTTCAGCGTCATTTTCTTCCTCGCCATCTCCACATCCAGGTTTACGATGATTGGCATATAGGGTTTTCCTTTCAGTTAAATAGTTAAATCCGACTCCTCCTTCAACTCTACTGAACGTTTCAGTATATTGGCAATCAGCAGCGCTATCAGCCCCATGAATAACCATTCGGCCCCCGATAAATACGATTCGTCCGGTAACTTATCCTCTCCTCCCTCAGCAGATGCATGGTATCCCTCCATAAAGCTGTTCGCAAAAGAATCCCAGTGGTTGATATAATCAATACTGACTAAATAGATGTAGGCAATCCCAGCCAATACCGACAGCAGGGCGATGGATTGTCTCTTTTGTTTCCTGTTTTCCATGACCGTAACAATTTTAATAATCGATGGTGCAAATATAATAGTTTATTTTTATAAAACAACGAAAATATATCGAAAAACAATAAATAATATCCATATAGCAATAAAAAATGATGGAACTGAGAAATGGAAATGTTTCAAATAAATTAGATCACTACCTGTTAATCTTCTCTTTTTTCACTATCTTTGAACCCTCTAAAATTTCCACATCCTATGCACGAAAAAATTATTATTCTCGATTTCGGTTCACAGACCACACAGCTCATTGGCAGACGCGTAAGAGAACTGAACACCTATTGTGAGATTGTGCCCTACAATAAATTCCCTTTCGACGATGAGTCGGTAAAGGGGGTCATTCTTTCCGGAAGCCCTTTTTCGGTGAATGACGACAATGCTTTTAAAACCGATTTGAGCGCTGTTCGCGGCAAATACCCGGTACTGGGTATCTGTTACGGGGCGCAACTGATGGCTCAATCGTCGGGTGGGGAAGTAGGCAAAAACGGTTCCCGCGAATATGGGCGTGCACATCTGAGTGTGATAGATAAAAGCGATCCTCTTTTGGGAAATATCTCGCCAAACAGCCAGGTGTGGATGTCGCATGGTGACACCATTGTCCGTATTGCGGATAGTTTCAGGGTGATTGCTTCTACCGAAGATGTTGCTTTAGCCGCCTATAAGATCGAGGGTGAAAAAACCTGGGGGGTGCAGTTTCATCCCGAAGTGTTCCATACAGCGGAGGGAACGAAGATTTTGGATAATTTTCTTTCCATTTGCGGAATGAAAAAAGACTGGACTCCGGCATCCTTCATCGAGACTACTGTTGCGGAGTTGAAAGAAGAGCTGGGTAACGACAAGGTGATTCTTGCCCTCTCGGGAGGGGTGGACTCCTCTGTGACGGCTGTATTACTAAACAGAGCCATCGGTAAGAATCTCACATGTATTTTTGTGGATCATGGACTTTTACGTAAGTATGAGTTTGAAACAGTGTTGAAGAATTACGAGCATCTCGGACTGAATGTGATCGGTGTGGATGCGAAACATCATTTTTATAAAGAGCTGGAGGGTGTGACTGATCCTGAGAGAAAAAGGAAGATTATCGGAAAAGGATTTATCGAAATATTCGACAGGGAAGCGCACAAGCTGAAAGATATCAAATGGCTGGCGCAGGGAACCATCTATCCCGACATCATCGAGTCACTCTCCATCACGGGTGTGACTATTAAGAGTCACCACAACGTGGGTGGATTACCTGAGAAAATGAACCTTAAACTGTGCGAACCGCTCAAACTGTTGTTTAAGGATGAGGTGCGCAAGATAGGTCTCGAGCTGGGGATGCAACCCCATCTTATTCAACGTCATCCTTTCCCCGGCCCCGGGCTGGGAATTCGTATACTGGGGGATATCACACCGGAAAAGGTGCGTATAGCACAGGATGCAGATGATATATTCATCTCCGGTCTGCGTGCTGCCGGTCTTTATGAAAAGGTGTGGCAGGCGGGAGCCATTTTGTTGCCGGTACAATCGGTGGGAGTGATGGGCGATGAGCGCACCTATGAGAATACGATTGCACTGCGTGCTGTCACCTCTACCGATGCCATGACGGCCGACTGGGCTCATCTGCCCTATGAGTTCCTGGCGAAAGTATCCAACGAGATCATCAACAGGGTGACAGGAGTGAATCGCGTAGTGTATGACATCTCATCGAAGCCACCTGCAACGATAGAGTGGGAGTGATAAGTGTTACAGGTTACCTCTATCCTGCTCGTTGCCCTGATTGGCTTGCTGTTTCGCCGGTTGTTTCAGTTCAGGATATGCGATGCGGGAGTGATATACCGTTTGCAGTTTCTCCACAAAAACATCTTTCACTGTTTGTATGTCCCTAAATGTGATTGGAGCCAGTTTAAAGTAACCTTCACTCACTTGAGAATCAATGATTTTATCAACAAGGTTCCGCAGTGATTGTTCCGAATACTCAGGCAGGCTTCGTGATGATGCCTCCACAGCATCTGCCATCATCATGATGGCGGTCTCTTTCGTGGTGGGGTTCGGGCCCGGATAGCGGAAGTCAGACTCATTCACCTCCTTGTCGGGGTTGGCATTCTTCCAGGAGATGTAAAAATACTTTGGCATACTCGTTCCATGATGCGTTTCAATAAAGTCGATGATCTGTTGCGGTAAGTTCTGTTTCTGTGCAATCTTCACCCCATCTCTCACGTGATTGATGATGATACGCGCACTCTCTTCGAAAGGTAGTCCGGCATGAGGATTCATTCCGGGTGTCTGGTTCTCGGTGAAGAATGCCGGGTTCACCATCTTCCCAATATCATGGTACAAAGCTCCTGTTCTGATCAATGATGCGTTTGCACCCAGTTTCTCAGCTGCAGCCATACCCAGATTTGATACCTGCAGCGAATGCTGGAAGGTGCCCGGTGTTTTCTCCGAGAGCTCCTTCAATAGTGGTTTGTTGATGTTGGAGAGCTCCACCAGTGAAACCCCCGAGATGAAACCGAAGGATTGCTCCACCAGGTATACCAGCGAGTAAGAGAACATGATAAAGATGAAGTTGATAAGGAAATAAACAAGCATTAGCCAGTTGATATCTTTGATGTTCCCTTCCTGGTACATCACCATTCCAATATACACGAAGATATAGGTGAGCAGAATAAAGAAGGAGCTTCTTATCAGCTGAGAGCGCTCCGACAGCTCCTTCAACATAAAGATCGAGACCATGGCCACAGATACCTGAATGACAATAAATTCAAAAGGGAAAGGGACCATGAGTGAACTCAGGATGATAGTGATAAGACTGGCAAACAGCGCTGTTCTTGAATCGATAAAGGTGCGTGTAAGGATAGTTACAATCGCATAGGGGATAATATAGACACTGAATAGATCAAAACGGATGGTGAGGGCCGTGAGTAAGAGGAAGATAACTACCTGCAACACCATGAAAACCACATGTTTGCGGTTGCGAAATTCATTGGGTCGGAAATAGAGCAGGTACATATAAAACGAACCGAACATGAGTAGTATGAGCAACAGTTGTCCGAGTATCATCCAGCTGTTTCTCGTGGTGCCTCCACTCCGTTCCTCCGTAACACGTTTCAGAGATGAGAGAATATTGTATGTCCTCGCATCAACTATCTCACCCTCATCAATGATACGTTGTCCCTGTTGCACCATTCCCCGGCTGATATCCACCTGTTGAATGAACTCGTTCTCTGCTTTCTTCGACATGTCAGCGTCGTAAGTCACGTTCTCCCGAATATACTCGTTGATATCGGCTACCTGTAAAATAGATGCGTCAATGCCGTCAGGTACATCATTCAATACATTCTCGTATGCCGAACGTATGGTGAAAAATGAGTCTATCTTTCTGGACTCGGCAACGTTCCCTTTTTTAATCCGTAACGATTTTGTTTTAGATGCATTGATCAGATCATAATCCTCTGAACGCATGATCCCATTGTCGTAGAGCTCATTCAGCTTGTTGCGGATATATATTTTGTACTCGGGTGGCATTTCGGCGAGATTGTCTTTCAGGTTGACATCCGCATCGAAATCGGCCAGCGCATTTCGCTCTATAATTTCGTCTAACTCAAAATAGGGTTCGTAATATTCCAGAATGCTGTCTTGCTCCGTTTTCAGCTGATCGGCAGGTTTGTAAACAGGAAAATCGAAAGGAGCTGTCAAGAGACCATATTGCCACGGCCTCCCTTCATTGAAGGAGTATTTGAAGCTGCCCTGGCGGGGGAAAATATAGGTGATGAGAAGTACCGCGGCAATAAAAACTAGTGGGACAAATACTTTTGTCCTGATTCTTATTTTTTTATTTTTCGATGATGATGCGTTCATACCCTCTACGTGCTGACGTTATGCAATTATAATACAACAAATAAATGAACGAATTGTTTTAACAAATGTCTCTCTCAGACAGGGTAACTGACACCCCGATGGGTCCCATCCTGTTTCTCTGTTTGGATAAAAAAAACTACATTTGCATTTCAAATCAGGAAGAGCGCCTCTCATAATGAACAGGTTTAGAAGGAATATATGCAAACATCTGATATAGATTTAATTTACCTCTGGGTCGATGGTAATGATCCCAAATGGTTGGTGAAGAAAAATCAGTTTCTGGGTAAGATCGTTGATTTACATACTGAAGCTACTACAAAAGCACGTTATGCCGATAATGGAGAATTTAAATATTCGTTGCGATCTGTGGAGAAAAATGCTCCCTGGATTCGCAAGATCTTTATCGTCACCGATGATCAAACACCCGTTTGGCTGGATCTGCAGAATGAAAAAGTACGGATCATCGATCACCGGCAGATCCTGCCACCTGAGTCATTACCCTGTTATAACACGGGGGTGATTGAGCATTTTTTATGGAAGATTCCCGACCTGGCAGAACATTTTTTATTTGCGAATGATGATACCTTTTTCAACAGACCTGTTTCACCCGATTTCTTTTTCACCGCGGAGGGACTGCCCGTTATCCGTTTACAGCGCGTTTTCTTTGGGAAATTGAAAAACAGCGTGAAAAAAGTCCTTCATATCCCCACCAGTATCTACAGGAAAAAGATACATCATTCAGCCTCCCTGATTGAGAAAAAGTTCGGGAGATATTTTTCGTTCACACCTCATCATAACATCGATGCCTATTTGAAATCGGATTACCGGAATGTCTCTGAGAATGTTTTCGGTGAGGAGATATCACGTACGTTGACCAACCATATAAGAAGTGAAAACGATATCCAGCGAATTATATACAATTACTTTGCTTTATCGGTAAAAAGGGGGAAGTTGCGTTTTGTGGGGAGGAACGAGTCCTGCAGGATCCGAATGCATAATCAGGACTTCTCCTTCTTTCTCAGAAAATACCAACCCGCACTCTTTTGTCTGAATGACAGTCATCGTGCTACCGACGAAGATCGGGAGAGGGTAGAGCCTTTCCTGAAGCAGCTGTTTCCCGAAAAATCATCTTTTGAGAAACAGTAGATATGTTGATTTAAATCTCAAACCCCGACTTCTCAGGTAAGATTGTATCAAGTGCTTTCTCCAGCTCCTTCATCACCTGCTCATAGTTTCTGATATGAGCATTGTCGTTGAGACAGATCAGCTTGTATCGCTGGTTGTAGATAGCGTTGATTGCCTGCTTCGATCTTAACACAAGCGGAAACATTTTCGTGTCGGCGTAGGTGTTGTAAGGCTCAAAGTTAGAGCGGCAGATCTGCCACGTGCGGAACAACTCCTGTGTATAATCATCGGCGCTGCGAAAGCGGTTCTCCGAGACGGCAGTGAGCTTATCACCGGCGTAGTCCCACACCTCATCGAAGGTCGATTTAAGGTAGGGTTGTGCATTATGCGGGGTGATGAGCGTCACGAATTTCCCGTACTGTTTCAGTAATCGTGTCAGATTGGCTTTTTTGCCGTACGACGGATGAAACCATTTCTCATGATCACGCTGTATCACTTCTCTTTTGTCAAACCTTTCGTTGATGATCCGGATATTGTTTTTCAGGCATTTCGACCAGAGGCCAATCCCGGAGTTATGACGGAATGCAGCAATGTCGTTAGGCAGTCCGCCGGTAAAGAAACGATTTTCCGTGATAGGATTGATGATGAAGAAGTCATCGTTGAAATAGAC
>JAENWZ010000401.1 GCA_016649795.1 Proteiniphilum sp.
AAGCCGATCTAGAAGTACCCTATTCCAACTTTCTTATTTTTGAAGGTCAGAATTAAAAATGGTTTTATCGTCTACCACACATTGCCAGTATGGCAACGCATGGAGTAATGTGGTGATCATGTAAAATAAGAGTTTAAATTTTTTTTTAAATGGAAATTTCAAAACGTTCATTATTTGTTTTATTTTTTGGTTTTACTCTCAGTTTGAGTGCTCAGATTCAGATGATAGATAAACCGGATTCAGGATCATTCAATTTGTCTCCCTCTTCTATAGGAACAGAGATTGTTATTGACAGAGATGATCCTTTATCGGTTTCAACAGCTGCCCGACTGTTTTCCGGTGATATCGCGATGGTCACCAATCGGTCTGTCCCCATCGTAAATGTGGATGAGATTACCTCTTCCAATATTGTGCTGGTAGGTACTATCGAAAATAATAAATTAATCAAAGATCTGATTAAAAGAAAGAAGATAGATACAAAAGTGATTGAAGGGGGATGGGAACGTTATCTGATTCAGATAGTTGATCATCCTTTCCCTGGTGTGAAGAAGGCATTGGTTATTGTGGGGAGTGACAGGAGAGGTGCTGCATACGGACTCTTTTCCATATCGGAGACAATAGGTGTGTCTCCATGGTACTGGTGGGCCGATGTGCCGGTTGAGAAAAGGTTCAATATTCATCTTAAGGTGACCAGGGTTGTATCGAAGACGCCATCTGTAAAGTTCAGGGGGATTTTTATCAACGACGAAGACTGGGGATTACTCCCCTGGTCAAAAAAAACCTTTGAGCCGGAAAGAAATGATATTGGTCCCAAAACCTACGAGAAGGTGTGTGAACTGCTTATTCGCCTGAAAGCCAATTATCTTAGTCCTGCGATGCACGGGGCCTCCGGTGCATTCAACAAATATCCTGAAAACAAATTGGTCGCCGACTCATTCGGGATTGCAATGGGGTCAATTCACTGCGAACCACTGCTCTTTAACAATGCTTCCGAATGGGATTCCAGAACGATGGGGCTATGGGATTATTCAAAAAATAAGGAAGGAATTAATAAACAGCTGATCAAAAGAGTACAGGACAACGGGGCATATGAAAATGTATATACTCTTGCACTACGCGGGATACACGATGCGGTGATGACCGGAAATCTTTCCATGGGAGAACAGGTGAATCTGCTGGGTGAGGCTTTGAAAGATCAGAGAAGAATTCTGGATGAAGTCTTGGATAAGCCTTTGGGAGATATTCCACAGGTATTTTATCCCTATAAGGAGGTGCTGGATATTTACGATGCCGGACTGGATGTGCCTGATGATGTGACCCTTGTATGGTCGGATGATGATTATGGTTATATGAAACGTCTCAGCAACACAAAGGAGC
>JAENWZ010000393.1 GCA_016649795.1 Proteiniphilum sp.
CTTGCGTGTCTTCTTGTCCTCCGGATCGATGAAACGGTGCGTCACCTTATCATCTTTATCTTTGTATATCTCATGAAGCCATACCAGGGGACTCACCATAGGCCCGTTACTGCAGGAGTGTTTAGATACATATCCCGGTCCCCAGGTGATTCCTCCGCGTTCCTCTCCGTTCTCATCAATGGTACAGTCCCACCCGTCGAGCACATATTCAGTGAGGTACTCCGCTTTTTCGAGGAAGATTGTTTCGCCTGTCAGCTTGTAGGCCTCGAGGTACTCACGTACCAGCCACATCTGATCGTCATACACATTCTCGACACCGGCAACCTTCGCTTCTCCTTTTGCAGCAGCACGATGGACCCCATAGACACTCCACTCCCTCGTCCCGGTGTAGGAGGTGAGGGTGAAGGTACCGAGATAGTAATCGGCGTTATCGTACAGATCGAGCAGACGTTTGCTATAACGACTGAAATGCTGGTCGTAGAGTGAGCCGTCACCCAACTCCTTCTCAGTTCTAAGCGCATGCAGAACGGCATTCACCGCCTCAATGGCACTGGTGTACATCCATATGCTCCCCTTTTCGTCAGATCTTATCCCGGTGTAAGGGTTGAAATATCGGGCCATACCATCCTCCGTAAAATGGGTTACAAAGCTGTTGTCGGTAATCTCCATAGCACGAACCAAATTTTGTTCCGCGAGATTTGTGCTGCCCTGGTCTGTTTTCTCACTCTCCGATGGCTCTGTTCCGGCACAGGCGATTGTTGTCAACCCCAGAAGCCCTCCCAGAATAAGTGTCTTTATTCGTCTCATGTTGTTTATATTTATTCGTTGGTTTAAAACTAAAACGGTCATCATCACTGATCAAACCGGTGTTGCGTTCCTTCCCTCAGACCATCGGCCTGAAAGGTGAGAGAGAGGCCAAAGTTACATATTTATATTGTAAAATCAGAGGAAGGAGAATGTTGCCCGGCAGAACACCACTGATTACTGTAAGGATCTTCAATTTTGTCATTTATTCAACTTTCGCAAGCGTTACGATTACAGCTAAGCGGGGATACATGCGAAAGTTCAGTCATTTATTGTTTTCATTCGTAGCAACACACGGTACAAAGAGAGGTTGTTTAAAAAAAATAAAATATCTTTGTGAAATTAAACATTTCAAGTGATAGAGGGATACCCCCGGGAAACCAAACTCTTGTGCTCCCGTAAATTCAATTAAATTTCAATCAATAATCATACAGTCATGAATCAAACAAGAAAGTACCTGTTCATTCTATTATCGTTTGCCCTCCTCTCCTCCCCGCTCTGGGCACAGGATGAATGGGAGGGAGCATGGAACGATGTAACGGTTACCCAGATCAACAGAGAAGAAGCACATACCCTTGCCATCCCTTTTGCTACGGAAGAGGATGTGCGAAACAACAACATAGAGCAGTCGCCCTATTTCTTA
>JAENWZ010000124.1 GCA_016649795.1 Proteiniphilum sp.
GAGAGAGCGGTGAGAGGAGACATCCCCGCGGGGAGAACGGAGTTCAGCATTAAAGGGGATATTCCCGACCCGGGATTGTTGCTGGGAGAAACACTGGCCGGCTATCTCTCCCGTGCAGGATTGAAGATAGGCAAAGTGGAAACAGCCCGGGTGGACTATCTTTCAAAAATTTGCAGCTCAGAAAGATCAGCTAACTGTCAAGTGGGGAAGGTCATTGCCACGAAAGCATCACGCACTATGAAAGAGATCATCCGCGAGGTGAATGTGGAAAGCAACAACCACTTTGCAGAACATCTGATTCGTTCCATCGGGAGAAAGAGCAAAAGTGATATATACGAAGATGCGCTGGAGGCAGGTGTCTCCTACGTGCAGGAGTTCTGGAAAAGCAAAGGTATCACAACCACATCGCTGCAGATGCACGATGGCAGTGGCCTCGCACCCCAAAACGCGGTGAGCCCGCAATTTCTGACCGATCTACTGGGCTATATGTACAGCAGGAGTGATCAGTCATCCGTTTTCTTCAATTCACTGCCGAAAGCAGGGCAGGAGGGAACGCTCAAATCATTCTTGAGGGACACAAAGCTGAGCGGCAAAATAGCAGCCAAAAGCGGTAGTATCGGGGGAGTACAGTGTTATTCCGGCTATCTGATTGATGGAAGAAAAAAGTATGCATTCACCGTGATGGTGAACAAGTTCAATGGCACACGTCCACAGGTGAGAAGGGCTATTGAACAGTTTTTACTGAGTTTGTGAAAATTCCTCCGTGTGAAAACGAAAGAGCCTGCATTCATTTGCAGGCTCTTTTGGCTTTATTCTACGATTGCAACCAGTTCAATTTCAAAAACCAGGGTGGTGTATGCCTGTATACTGCCGGAACCCGATTCACCGTATCCCAGCTTCCAGGGAATCCATACTTCCCATTTGTCACCCACCTGCATATTTTGCAACGCGGTGGAGAATCCATCCACAGCACCATTCACTGCAAAGATACTGGGAATATCATTTCTGTTTGAAGTAGAGTCAAAGATGATTTTATTGTATATGGAGTTATCCTTGTCGTCAGTATAGGTATCGGGCTTTGACCATTCTCTTTTAAACCATCCGGTGTAGAGCACCTTCACCTGATCGGTAAAAAAGGGTGTTGCACCCTCTCCCGATTCAATCTCTTTGTACATAATATATCCGTTTCCGGATTGAGAATTTAATTTTGTATATGCTGAGTTAGCAGCTATCGCCGCGAACTGAGCCTCGTTGTCCAGTTTCCACTTGTCGTCGAACGTCTCTGTTTCGTCGCATGACGAAATAAGGATGACGGCACTGATCATGAGTAATATGGATAGGTTTAATCTCTTCATTTTATTTAGATATTTGTTTTAGCAGATTTTTCATATCGGTTTTCTCAGCGATGGTACGTTGCAATGCATCGATGGAGACCCTTTCCTGTTCCATCGTGTCACGGTATCGGATCGTGACGGTGTTGTCTTCGAGCGTCTGATAATCGATGGTAGCACAGAAGGGTGTACCAATGGCATCCTGACGTCTATAGCGCTTGCCGATACTGTCTTTCTCATCATACTGACAGGCGAAGCTGAACTTGAGATCATCTATGATCGCACGTGCTTTCTCCGGCAGACCGTCCTTCTTCACCAGCGGCAGGATAGCCAGCTTCACAGGCGCAAGGGCCGGGGGCAGCTTCAGTAACACCCGGGTTTCACCATCTGCGAGGGTCTCCTCGCTATAGGATGCGGCCAGGACGGAGAGAAACATTCTGTCCACTCCGATGGAGGTTTCCACTACGAACGGTACATACGATTTATTAAGTTCGGGATCAAAGTATTGCAGTTTTTTGCCGGAGAATTTCTCGTGCTGACTCAAATCGAAGTCGGTGCGTGAGTGAATACCTTCCACCTCCTTGAATCCGAAAGGCATCTCGAACTCAATGTCGGTGGCAGCATTGGCGTAATGCGCGAGCTTGTCGTGATCATGAAAACGGTATTTGTTCGCGCCAAAACCAAGTGTCTGGTGCCATTTCATACGAATCGCCTTCCAGTGTTCAAACCATTTCAGCTCTTCTCCCGGTGCTACGAAGAACTGCATCTCCATCTGTTCGAACTCCCTCATACGGAAGATGAACTGACGTGCCACGATCTCGTTGCGGAAAGCTTTTCCGATCTGCGCAATTCCGAAGGGGATTTTCATCCGTCCTGTTTTCTGTACGTTCAGGAAGTTGACAAAGATTCCCTGTGCCGTTTCGGGACGAAGAAATACCTTCATAGCTCCGTCGGACGTGGAACCCATCTCGGTGGAGAACATCAGGTTGAACTGACGTACTTCAGTCCAGTTGCGGGTACCGCTAATGGGACAAACAATCTCACAATCGACAATGATCTGCCTGAGCTCCTCAAGGTTCTCGTCGTTCAGCGCTTTCGCAAAACGGGCATGGATCTCATCCCTTTTCTGCTGGTTCTCCAGCACACGGGGGTTGGTCTCACGGTACATCCTCTCGTCGAAAGTCTCACCGAAACGCTTGGCCGCCTTCTGCACCTCTTTCTCTATCTTATCGTCCTGTTTTGCCAGATGATCCTCGATAAGCACATCGGCACGGTAACGTTTTTTGCTCTCTTTATTGTCGATGAGCGGATCGTTGAAGGCATCTACATGTCCCGATGCTTTCCAGATGGTAGGGTGCATGAAGATGGCGGAATCAATCCCCACCACGTTCTCATTAAGCAATACCATGCTGTCCCACCAATATTTCTTGATGTTGTTCTTGAGTTCCACACCCATCTGACCGTAATCATATACAGCTCCTAAGCCGTCATAAATTTCACTCGAAGGGAAAACATATCCGTACTCTTTGCTATGTGATACCAGTTTCTTAAAAACCTCTTCCTGTTGTGCCATAATTAAAAATATGCATGTTTCAGTCTGTCACTCCATAGTGTAAACATGCTTTCCTTGCTGATTTGTATCTGTTCATTTATTTCAACCTGCAAAGTAAACGGTTTTTTTCGAAATTCTGTCAACAGGAATGCTTAAAGATAAATAATGATGACCATTTTTGCGAAGCCTTTGCGGAAAAATTGTACTTTTGCATCTGTATCATATAGAACATCTTCAAAAATCAAGGGTAACAGTATGGCAGGTGGAATGAGAACGTTGGCAAAGGAGACCTTTTTCTACGGTATGGGGAGCGTGCTCCCGAAGCTCCTGAGCTGGTTCCTCTCTCTCTACTGGGCGTTCGTATTGCCAAGAATCTCTGATATCGGGGTGCTGACCAACTTTTATGCGTGGGTGGCGCTCTTGCAGGTGATCCTCACTTACGGCATGGAAACGGGATTCTTCCGTTATGCCAATAAAGAGTCCAATCCCGCTAAAGTATTCTCCACCACCTTTATCAGTATCGCCTTCACCACACTGCTCTTCTTCATTGTAGCAATGCTTTTTCTCAAGCCGGTGGCCTTTGCCCTGGGAGGCGTCGAAATGAAACCGCACTATCTGGCACTTCTGGTGATGATTCTCTGTTTCGATGTGCTGGGTGCTATTCCCTTTGCCAATCTCAGGTTTAAGAAACGGCCCGTGCGTTTCGCCACGATCAAAATGGCGAATGTGGTGCTGACTATTCTGTTCAATCTCTTCTTTTTTCTGGCATGTCCCTGGCTTAAGACAAAATTTCCCGGCAGCTTTGCCTGGTTCGATATAAGTAAGGGTGTCGATTATATCCTTATCTCCAACCTCACCGCTTCCGTTATTCAGTTGCTGATGGTATCACCTGAGCTGAGGGTCCGCTTTACGTTCGACAAAGTGCTTCTGCGCAAGATGTTAAAATACTCATTCCCAATTCTTATCCTGGGCATCGCAGGGATCCTGAATCAGACAGTGGACAAGATCGTATTCCCCTGGATCTATCCCGACAAAGCGAATGCTTTTACTGAGCTGGGAATCTATGGTCAGAACTTCAAGATCGCCATTATAATGGTGATGTTCACACAGGCGTTCCGGTACGCTTTCGAGCCGTTTATCTTCGCGAAGAACAGGGATGCTGCCGATGACCGCCAGTCGTTCAGCGATGCCACGAAATACTTTATCATCTTCGGATTGCTGATTTTTCTTGTGACCACCGGCTACATCGATATCATCAAGAAGCTGATTCCCCTGAAATATCATGTCGGACTGAAAGTTGTTCCCATCGTACTCCTTGGAGAACTCTTCTTTGGGGTCTATTTCAATCTTTCGCTCTGGTACAAGCTCACCGACCAAACGAAATGGGGCGCCTATATGTCACTGTTCGGCTTTGCCATCACCCTGCTTATCAATATAATGTTTATACCTCACTTCAGTTATATGGCTTGCGCCTGGGCATCGTTCATCGCGAATCTGGCGATGATGCTGATTTCCTATTTCCTGGGACAAAAAAACTACCCCATCCCCTACAATCTTAAATCGGCCGGGTTCTTCTTTCTGTTGTCGATGATCCTCTTTACAGGAATCACTTTAACCTATATGAATGTCGGCAATATTTGGCTTCGTTTGGGGATTAACAGCCTGTTTATCGCCACATACCTCTTTATAGTTTTGAAAAAGGAGTTATCTTTGCACAGCTTTCCGCTGATAGGAAAGTATTTTCGAAAATAAGTATTAAGAATTAAGAATTAACAATTTGAAATAAAAACGCTGACAAAGTATTCAGTGATAAGCTGACCTCAAACCTCAAACCTCAAACCTTAAACCTCAGACCGCAGACCTCAGACCGCTGTCAGTGATAACTGAACACTGATTGCTTAAAACGGAACATCAAATATTTAACATGATTATATGAAGAAATTATTTTTATCGCTGACAATACTTTTTGTTGCTTTTATTGCGAGAGCCGATGAAGGGATGTGGCTTCTCAAAGAGCTCAACCGGCAGAGTGTTGCCCGTATGCAGGAGCTGGGATTTACTTTTCCTGTGAACAAACTTTACAACGAGAAAAATCCGTCGCTGAAAGATGCTGTGGTCATCTTCGGGGGGGGATGTACCGGGGTCGTTGTCTCTGACAAGGGATTGGTATTTACCAACCACCATTGCGGTTACGGTGCCATACAGAAACTGAGTGCAGTTGAACATGACTGTCTGAAGGATGGTTTCGCTGCAAAAAACAATGCCGATGAACTTTATGCCGATGGGTTGACGGTTTCGTTTTTGAGGTCTATGGAGGATGTGACCGATCAGATTGCACCCCAGGTACCGTTAGTGCTTAGCGAGATACAACGTGAGCTGGCCATCGATTCAATCTCAGAGGAGCTGATAAAAAAATATGAGGATGATCCATTTACCACCGCACGGGTGGTGCCTTTCTATTCACGAAACAAATACTATGTGGTACTCTACGATGTCTTTCGTGATGTACGACTTGTTGTTGCTCCTCCCTCATCGGTGGGAAAGTTTGGCGGTGACACCGACAACTGGATGTGGCCCCGCCACACAGGCGATTTCTCCTCATTCCGTGTCTATGCCGGCAAGGATAATAAACCGGCCAATTACAGCCAGAGTAATGTTCCCTATAAACCCAAATATGTGGTTCCGGTATCACTGGCAGGGGTTACAGAAGGTGATTATGCCATGACCGTGGGATACCCGGGCAGCACGCAACGCTATATGTCCTCGTGGGGTATCCGTCAGAGAATGGAGGCTGAGAACAAACCACGTATTGAGGTACGCGGTGCCAAGCAGGAGATCTGGTGGGATGCCATGACCCAAAACGATACCATCCGTATCAAATATGCCAGCAAATTTGCCGGGAGTTCCAACTACTGGAAGAACTCCATGGGTATGAACGAGGCGCTCACCAACCTGGGAGTGCTGGCGGAGAAAGAGGAACTGGAAGCACGATTGAACGCATGGATCAACAGCAATACTGACAACAAAGTGAAATATGACAGTACGCTTAACACACTGCAAGATGCCTACACAGGTTCAGATGAAATGTCGCTATACACCACCTATTATCTGGAAACGTTCAATAATGGTATCGAACTTATCCGTTTTGCCAATACGATCCTCCGTTTCGATACAGAAGGTACGGAAGAGGATAAGCAGGCATTTATTAACGATCGCCTGATCGAGTCCTATAAGAACTACGAACCTAAGCTTGACAGGAAAGTGTTGCCGGTGTTGATGAAACTCTACGCTGAACGAGTGCCCGAACAATATCATCCTGATATCTACAGGAAAATCAACGATGAGTTCGGCGGAGATTACGAAAAATATGCCGACTGGTTGTTCGCCAACACCCAATTCACTTCACTGGAAAATCTGATGGAGTTGTTGAAGCGTGCGGATACGCAGCTACTCACGAAAGATCCGGCGATGGAGCTGGCATTGTCAACCACCGATATGGGTTATGAACTGTCGGGGCAGATGATGCCTTCCTACGAGAAGATCCTCCGGGGTGAACGTGAACTGATGGCTGCCCTGATGGAGATGGATGACGACAAAATCTTCTATCCCGATGCCAACTTCACACAACGGATGAGCTATGGAACAGTAAACGGATACAGACCGCGTGATGCTGTCTGGTACAACTATTATACCACCTCAAAAGGTATCATGGAGAAGCAAAAGGCGGGTGATCCCGAGTTCAATGTGCAGGATTATATCCTGGATGATATACGATCAAA
>JAENWZ010000144.1 GCA_016649795.1 Proteiniphilum sp.
GACAATGCCATATATACGATTTATAAAGATCGTGAAGAAGGAATATGGGTTGGATCTTTTTTTGGCGGTGTAGATTATTACTCCCGGCAGTATAATAATTTTGAACCTTTTTACCCAATACCAACAGAGAATAGCATCAGTGGATCGAGAGTGAGAGAATTTTGTGCTGCTTCCGATGGAAACCTATGGGTTGGTACGGAAGACAACGGGTTGAACCTCTTCGATCCTCACGCAAACCGATTCCTGCCCCTGCCGGCGAAGCTCCAGGGCTTATATCACAATATTCACGCCATGTACAGCGACGGTGAGTATCTATGGGTCAGCACCTTCTCCAAGGGACTTAACAGATATCATCCGGCAACCGATGAGCTGGTAACCTATACCAATTCATCGCTCCCTAACTCCATCTCCCATAACAGCGTATTCACACTCTACAATGACAGCAATAACAATCTATGGGCCGGCACCATCTCCGGATTGAATATCTACAATGCTGAGAGTGATGATTTCACACGCATCGATGAGCTGGAGGGTATTTTTGTGCAGGATGTGTATGAAGATTCAGTAGGTTTGATTTGGGTTTCTACCTATTCCAGAGGTGTCTACAGATATAACCCCCAAACCGATGAATGGAAAATATATGAACATAATGTAGCAGATTCTGCCGGCTTACCCTATAACAAAATAACCTCAGCCTTTGAAGACAGCAAGAAAAGATTATGGATTGCCACTCAAGGCGGGGGATTCTGTCTCTATAACAGGGAGGATGATACCTTCACCACATTCAACACCACCAATGGGATGCCTAACAATGTGGTCTACCAGATTGTGGAGGATGATGAACTTAACCTTTGGCTCTCTACCAATGCGGGGTTGGTGCGCTACACTCCGGAGACGGGCGCCTTTAAAAATTATACCGTAGGAAATGGATTGAAAACCAATCAGTTCAACTATAAATCGAGTTTTAAGACAGCCGACGGTACTATCTATTTCGGTTCCATAGAAGGATTTGTGCGTTTTAATCCCTCCTCATTCCGGGAACCGCAGCATACCATACCCATTGTTTTTACTGAACTGTTTATCAACAACACCCTTGAATCACCTTTCAATGATAAATCGTTATTGAAACAAAGTATACTCTATAGTGAAGAACTAATATTGCCGCACAATAAAAATTCAATCAGCTTAAGCTATGCCGTACTCAGTTATTCCAATTTAAGTGCAAACCATATAGTATATAAGTTGGATGGGTTTGATAAAGAGTGGATTGATCCGGGTGACAAGCGGAATATCATCTATTCCAATCTTAATCCCGGAAGTTATACCCTTTACGTACAATTAAAAGATGATGCAGAGAACAACAGGTCAGAGAATATCAAAACACTCTCCATTCTTATCCGTCCTCCTTTTTGGATGACTACGTGGGCTTATCTTGTCTATTCTGTATTGATTATTCTGTTGATAATGGCCCTCTCTCGTTTTCTCGAACTACGTAATCAGAAAAAACAGAGAGGGAGAATGCAGATCTTCGAACAGCAGAAAGAGAGAGAGTTATACCGGTCGAAGATTGATTTCTTCACGAACGTAGCGCATGAGATACGTACACCTCTCTCACTGATCAAAGCACCGCTCGATCACGTGATTATGACGGAGGATGTATCAGATAATGTGAAAGAGAACCTGCAGATCATGAGTAAGAATACAGACAGGTTACTCAATCTGACCAATCAGTTACTCGACTTTCGCAAAACGGAGTCCGACGCCTATTTGCTAAGCCTTGAGACACAAAATGTGTCGGAATTGATTCGGGAAACCTTCATACGTTTTACCCCCCTTGCCAGGCAGAGGGAGCTGTCGTTTGAGATCGATTTGCCGGAGGAG
Organism: Proteiniphilum sp.; assembly: GCA_016649795.1. Taxonomy (GTDB): domain Bacteria; phylum Bacteroidota; class Bacteroidia; order Bacteroidales; family Dysgonomonadaceae; genus Proteiniphilum. The sequence goes on from JAENWZ010000144.1 coordinate 1,882, forward strand.
GATATGACTATTCAGCTCGATAAAGAGGCTTTCATCAAGATCATTAGTAATTTGCTGAATAATGCCATTAAATATTGTGATACTTTTGTGCGCCTGAAAGCATATATTACCTCCGATGACAAAGGCAGTATGTTTCATCTCATCACTGAAAATGATGGGGAGAAGATACCGGAGGAATTTAGGGATGAGATATTTAAACCATTTATACAACTGGGAAAGAATTATCAGAGGAAAGCCAACGGAACGGGTATAGGACTTGCCTTGTCACGTTCACTGGCTGAGCTGCATAAAGGAACTATTGAGCTAAGGGATCAGGATGATTCTATCTCTTTTCATTTAAGGTTGCCGATTGGCAATATGGAAGTAACAGTGGAGACCGGGAACCATAAAACAGAAGAGAGCAGGGAGCCGGATACGGCACCTAAGTCATCTTCTGTTTACACCATACTCCTGATAGATGATGACAGGGAGTTGTTGCTATTTGAAGAGAAATTCCTCGCTCCCCATTACAACATAGTGATTGCAGAAAATGGGATACAGGCACTGGAGATCCTGCGTAAGATCAGTGTGAATCTTATTGTAAGTGACATCATGATGCCCGGGATGGATGGCTTTGAGTTGACACAACGGTTAAAATCGGATATTGAGTTCAGTCACATCCCTGTTATCCTGCTGACAGCCAAAGTGAATGTTGAGTCGAAAGTGAAAGGTTTTGAGACTGGTGCAGATGCATATATTGATAAACCCTTTTCACTGGAGGTGCTGTTGGCACAGATCGCCAATCTCTTACAAAACAGAGAGAAACTTCGCCAATCATTTATGAATCATCCTTTTATAGGTGCTAACAGCATGGCACTGACCAAGTCGGATGAAGAGTTTATCAGGAAACTATACGCAATTGTGCAGGAGAACCTCGATAACTCCGAGTTTGTTGTGGAGAACATAGCTGAACAGTTTAATATGAGTCGTGCCAGTTTCTACAGGAAGATAAAAGGTATTCTCGATCTTACACCCAATGAATATATCCGTGTGGAGCGATTAAAAAAAGCGGCGCAATTGCTTAGGGAGAAAAACCATAAGGTGAATGAAATTTGCTATATGGTAGGTTTTAATTCCCCCTCCTATTTCACAAAATGCTTCCAACAGCAGTTTAATGTCTCACCGAAAGACTTTGAATAAGAGTCGTTTTGGCAGTAGTGAGATGAAATTGATACTTTTTGATACAGAATGTTATCTTTTAGTTCATAAATTATGCTTATTTTCGTAAAAAATTTAAATTAAACATCCTATAATTATCAACATGAAATCAAAATTACTCCTTTTTATTCTTTTTGTAACAACGTTCTCCCTCTCTGCTCAATGGCAGCCGGCGGGTGATAAAATTAAAACAAAGTGGGCATCGCAAATTGATGTGAACAATGTGTTACCAGCATATCCAAGACCTATCATGGAACGTGGCGAGTGGCAAAATCTCAACGGGTTGTGGGATTATGCCATTCTGCCGGTGGGTAAACAGAAACCCTCCTCATTCGATGGTGAGATATTGGTCCCTTTTGCCGTGGAATCGAGCCTGTCGGGTGTACAGAAGAGGTTAGGCAGAGACAATGAGCTCTGGTATCAACGCGAATTCACCATTCCCTCCAAATGGAAAAATGACAAAGTACTCCTTCACTTCGGAGCTGTCGACTGGAAAGCCGATGTATGGGTGAACAATGTGAAAGTGGGGCAGCATACAGGTGGTTATACTCCCTTTTCTTTTGATATTACACCTGCTCTGGTTAGTGGCAAGAACAGCCTGGTTGTGAAAGTATGGGATTCAACCGATCAGGGATTTCAACCACGAGGAAAACAGGTGAATAAACCCGAAGGTATCTGGTATACACCTGTTTCAGGTATATGGCAGACCGTATGGCTTGAACCTGTTCCTGAAAAACATATAGAAAATGTCAAAATCACTCCGAATATAGACAACAATACGCTTGCTGTTGAGACCTTCACCAATGTAGCTTCTTCGGCAAACAGAGTGGAAGTGAAAGTGAAAGAGAGATCGATGGTAGTTGCAACTGCTCAATCTATCAATAATTTGCCGGTAGAGATCGCGATGCCTGAGAATGTAAAGCTCTGGTCTCCCGACAGTCCCAATCTTTATGACCTGGAGATCACCTTGTGGGATGGATCCAAAGAGGTGGATAAAGTGAAGAGTTATGCTGCCATGCGCAAGTATTCCATGAAACGCGACGACAAAGGCATCGTCAGGCTGCAGCTCAACAACAAGGATCTCTTCCAGTTCGGCCCGCTCGATCAGGGATGGTGGCCCGACGGGCTCTACACTGCTCCTTCCGACGAAGCACTGGAGTATGATGTGATCAAGACCAAAGAGCTTGGATTTAATATGATCCGTAAGCATGTAAAAGTGGAACCGGCACGCTGGTACACCCATTGTGATCGCCATGGGATGGTTGTATGGCAGGATATGCCCAACGGCGACAGAGGATCGGAATGGCAGATGCATCGCTATTTCGATGGAGTGGAACGCAAACGCTCTGCTGAGTCAGAAGCCAATTTCCGTAAAGAGTGGAAAGAGATTATGGATTATTTATATTCCTATCCCTCTGTAGGTGTATGGGTGCCTTTTAATGAAGCCTGGGGTCAATTTAAAACCAAAGAAATCGTTGAATGGACCAAACAATACGATCCATCACGTTTGGTGAATCCTGCCAGCGGTGGGAACCATTTCCAGGTTGGGGATATGCTTGATCTGCATAACTATCCGCATCCTGCCATGTACCTTTATGACGCACAGCGTGCCACCGTTCTTGGTGAATATGGCGGAATTGGTTGGGCACACAAAGATCACCTGTGGGAACCCAACAGAAACTGGGGGTATGTACAGTTTAACAGCTCCAAAGAGGTGACCGATGAGTATGTGAAGTATGCCGAACAGCTCAAGCAGCTGATACGTGCAGGCTTATCTGCCGCCGTTTACACGCAGACCACCGATGTAGAGATGGAGGTGAACGGATTGATGACTTACGACCGTGAGCTGGTGAAGGTGGACGAAGAGAGAGTGAAAAAGGTGAATCAGGAGATATGCAACATCTTAAACGATTAAGTCTATTTCTGGTAGCATTATATACACTCATCTCTTGTCAGAGTCAGGAGACTCAGCACAACGATGAATATGATATTGAATGGGATGAAAGCTCTCTTGTCTGCATTGCAGATGAGGGAGCTTATCCTCGTTTACGCAGGTTGAGCAACAACTCCCTTTTGGTTGTATACGAAAACAGGAAAGGAGATGTGCTGGTTAAAACGAGCATCGATGAGGGGGTAAGTTGGAGCGAGGCGGTGATAGCCTGGGAAGCATTTGAGCAGACCGGTTCCGAAACGATGACAGCTACCCGGATAAATATTGCCAATCCGGAGTTGATCCAGCTACCCAACGGAGATATCCTACTGGCATCTAATTTGCGTCCCCGGAAAGAAGGGGTTTATCCCTTCTCCATCGCCCTGAAGAGAAGCAGTGATAACGGCGTCACCTGGTCCGATGCAGAGATACTGTACCGGGCCGGAACGATCTTCAAAGACGGCTGCTGGGAACCCTCCTTCCTTCTGCTGCCCGACGGGACGTTGCAGATCTATTTCGCCAACGAATCGCCTTACCGCCAGTCTGATGAGCAGGAGATATCAATGCTTTCTTCCACCGATAACGGTAAAAGCTGGCAGGAAGAACATACCACTGTCAGTTTCAGGAAAGGATACAGAGATGGAATGCCGGTGGCTGTGCATGACGGGAAGGAAATCTATGTCACCATCGAGGACAACCTCTCCGGTCAGTTCAAACCCTATATTGTAAAGAGTGCCGTGCAGGATGCCTGGCGTGAACCGGTACTGCAGGAGTCCCCCAACCGCTATCCGGCATTACGGCATCTTCTGTCCGACAGCGTCTATGCCGGTGCACCCTATCTGATCCGGACAGATCATAATCTGTATCTGCTCTCTTACCAGACAACCAATAACAGAACCTCCTATTGGGAACATTCAACTATGGAGGTAGTCATCAGCGATCAACCGAATAATTTCATCAATCCTTCACTGCCGTTTAATGTGCCGTTATCGAAAGAGGCTAAATGGA
>JAENWZ010000329.1 GCA_016649795.1 Proteiniphilum sp.
ACAACCCGACAACTCGCTGTATGGATAGACAGAATCGATCCGCTTGGCGTCTACCACCGCAACTGCATCGGGAAGCTGATCATCGGGCATATGATGATCACCAATAATAAAATCAATGCCTTTTTCTTTGGCATAGGCGACCTTACTCACCGCTTTTATGCCGCAATCGAGAGAGATTATGAGCTTTACACCCATCTTCACGGCATAATCGATTCCTTGAAACGAAATGCCATACCCTTCATCGTACCGATCAGGAATATAATAATCAATATTGCTGGTTATCCCCCGAAAAAATTTGTACGCCAACGCAACAGCCGTTGTACCATCTACATCATAATCCCCGTAAATAAGAATCCGTTCTTTGTTGCCGAGTGCCTTTTCAATCCGTCGGATCGCTTTATCCATATCGGGTAAAAGAAACGGGTCATGCAAGTCTTCCAAATTGGGATAGAGGAACTTATCAGCGTTCTCCTTCGTCTCTATTCCTTTGTTAACAAGCAACTCAACCAGAACGGGATGTAAATTTAATTCTTTCGCTAATTCATCTTTTATATTTTTTTGATCGTGTGATAGGGTTGAATAATTCCATCTGTAAGTCATTTATATCGTTTTTTCTTTTTCTCTCACAAGTCCCGAATCGACTTCGGGGCAGGCAGCCGCAATCAGAATACAAGCCAGGCCACGCATGGTCTCAGTAGTGGCCTGTTTATAAACAGTCCACTCCGAAGTTGTAAAGGTAATATTATTTTCTTTGATTAGTCCATTTTGAACAACAAATAAAAAGTTTTCGCAGAGATGAATTTCCGCTATTTCGTTGCCGGAAAAAAAAGAGATTAGTCAGTGAATTCAACTTTCGCATATATCCCCGCAATGCGTATACAACTAAATGTAAGACATTTCGATGTATAGCACCTGTTGCTCGCGAAGAGCGACAGTCGAAAGATTTAGCTGTCATCATGAGACATGCGAAAGTTCAGTCAGTGAATAAAAGTCAGATCAGGGAGGCCGGCGTTAAAACAGCGGATGCCTCTCTCCGGTATTTATGATTTCGATTCTTATTCGTACCTTTGCACCTCAAAATCAACGAAAGAATGGAGATAGCAGCGTTAGTTTCCGGCGGAGTAGATAGCTCGGTTGTGGTACATCAGTTAAAGGAGATGGGCTATGATCCAACCATTTATTACATCAAAATCGGGATGGAGGACAAGGATGGCTATATCGATTGTCCTTCGGAGGAGGATATTGAGATTGTCTCTTTTATTGCCAAAAAATATGGCTGCAGGTTCGAGATTGTTTCGCTGCACGAAGAATATTGGGACAGCGTGGTTCGATACACCATCGAATCTGTGAAACGCGGATTGACACCCAATCCGGATATGATGTGCAACAAACTGATTAAATTCGGTGTTTTCGAACAAAAATGGGGACACAACTTCGATAAGATTGCAACAGGACATTATGCTACCACGACCGAACTGGATGGATTGACCTGGCTTTCCACTGCGAAAGACAGGGTGAAAGATCAGACCTATTTCCTGGGACAGATCAGCTACCTTCAGGTATCTAAACTGATGTTCCCGATAGGGGATCTGTTAAAATCGGAGGTCCGGGCCATAGCTGCCGAACAGAAGCTGCCTTCGGCACAACGGAAAGACAGTCAGGGGATATGCTTCCTGGGTAAGGTGGACTACAACGAGTTCATTGAACGCTATCTGGGAAAGAAAGAGGGTTTGATTGTTGAGTTGGAAACAGGTAATATCCTGGGTAAACATCAGGGCTTTTGGTTTCATACTATCGGCCAGCGTAAAGGCCTTGGATTGAGTGGCGGTCCCTGGTTTGTAATCAAAAAAGATGTGAACCGGAATATTGTCTATGTCTCCAAAGGATATGACACAAAATATCAGTATGGAGAGGTGATCAATCTGCAGGGATTCGATTTCATCACGGAAAACAGTTGGGGGGATTTTGTAGATGAAAAAGAGATCTCCTTCAAAATCAGACACACACCGGAATTCACCAGTGGCAAAATTTCTAAAATCGGGGACATGTACCGTATCAATTCCAATGAGCCGGTGCAGGGTATTGCAGCGGGCCAATTCGGAGTGGTATATGATAAGGAAAGCAGATTGTGCCTGGGAAGCGGGATGATTATCTGATACAATCAACACTGTTTAAACAGCGACAAACAGTCAA
>JAENWZ010000231.1 GCA_016649795.1 Proteiniphilum sp.
CATTTATATAACAGAAGAGTGGATGAACTAACAGACATCCATCACATTTACAGAAATAGTAAAAATGAAAGTCGACGTATTATTAGGCCTCCAGTGGGGCGATGAAGGAAAAGGAAAAGTGGTGGATGTGCTCACACCCAAATATGATATTGTGGCACGTTTTCAGGGTGGTCCCAACGCAGGACATACCCTGGAATTTGAAGGGGAGAAATACATACTGAAATCGATCCCCTCCGGGATCTTTCAGGAAGGGAAAATGAATATCATCGGTAACGGTGTGGTGATAGACCCCGCATTGTTTAAGCAGGAGGTGGAAGCGCTCGAAGCAACCGGACATACACTCACCGACAGACTCTCCATCTCAAAGAAGGCACATCTTATTCTGCCTACGCACCGTTTACTGGATGCTGCATCGGAAAAAGCGATGGGCAATGCGAAGATAGGTACTACGGGGCGTGGTATCGGTCCTGCCTATACCGATAAGATCAGTCGTAATGGCTTGAGAGTGGGCGATCTGTTTCATCATTTCGAGGAGAAATATCAGAATGCTGTCAGTCGCCATAAGGAGCAGCTGAGTCAATATAAGTTTGAATATGATCTGGAAGCGCTGGAGAAAGAGTGGTTTGAGGGAGTTGAAAAACTGAAAACATTCCAAATTATAGAGAGTGAGCACTTTATCAATAAACAGCTTGCCAAAGGTGCCAAAGTGCTTGCCGAGGGAGCACAGGGCTCCATGCTCGATGTCGACTTCGGATCTTATCCATTCGTTACATCTTCCAACACCATTTGTGCCGGAGCATGCACCGGTCTTGGTATAGCCCCGAACAGGATTGGTGAAGTGTTTGGTATTTTTAAGGCCTATTGCACGCGGGTAGGGAGCGGCCCTTTCCCTACCGAGCTGTTTGATAACGACGGTCAGTTGTTACGCGATTACGGAAAAGAGTATGGTTCAGTAACCGGTCGTCCGCGCCGTTGCGGCTGGATAGACCTGGTAGCACTTCGCTACACCATCATGTTGAACGGTGTAACCAAACTGGTGATGATGAAAAGTGATGTGCTGGACAGCTTTGAAACGATCAAAGCGTGTGTGTCGTATAACATCAACGGTGAAGAAACAGAAGATCTGCCATTCGATATTTCCGAAGGCTTCGAACCGGTGTATGTAGAGTTGCCGGGCTGGAAGAGCGACATGACAAAAATGCAGTCGGAAGATGAGTTCCCTGAAGAGTTCAACAACTATATCACGTTCCTTGAAGAGGAGCTGGGAGTACCTGTTGCTATCGTTTCTCTGGGGCCTGACAGGGCTCAGACGATTATTCGTTAACTAATGGCATGGTTTTCGCACTTGAACTTTTAAATGCGATAAATGTTTATATAAAAAACGATATATGGCACCAATTTGGATTCTATTTATAGGTATTGCCCTCTCCGGATGGATTGTTCAGGCTATTATGAAGAGCCGCTTTAAGAAATACTCCAAGATCCCGCTTCGAAACGGTATGACCAGAAAAGAGGTAGCGGAGAAGATGCTTCTTGACAATGGTATTTTTGATGTGCAGGTAATCTCTGTAAGAGGACGACTCACCGATCATTATAACCCGCTTAATAAGACCATCAATCTGGGTGAGCCCGTATATGGATCGTATAGCGTAGCTGCCGCTGCCGTTGCTGCACATGAGACAGGTCACGCGCTGCAGCATGCAATGGGGTATGCACCGCTTAAAATGCGGTCGGCGCTGGTTCCCATTATCTCCTCCACCTCCAGATGGGTGATGTGGGTGATTCTGGCGGGCATCATCATGATGCAGACGTTCCCTGCACTGATATGGATAGGTATCAGCATGTTCGCGCTTACAACTCTTTTCAGTTTCGTTACCCTTCCTGTGGAGAAGAATGCCACTAACCGTGCTCTTCGCTGGTTGAGCAGTGCCGGAATTACTGATGCCACCAACCATAACCAGGCAGAAGATGCGTTGCGTTGGGCCGGTTACACCTACGTGGTGGCAGCCCTCGGCTCACTGGCAACGCTGCTCTATTACATCATGATTGCATCGAGTGGCAGACGATAGAGAGCTGCTCTGAGACAAGGAATAACACGGCGCGAAAACATTTTCGCGCCGTGTTGCGTTTTATAACAGTTGGTTCTTTATAAATATAACTGTTAGACCTCAATAGCAAGACCGATGGAGTTGCTGCAGATCAGGACGATGGTTGAAGTAGAGGAGCCGATCATGAGCATCATGGTTACAAACAAACAGTTTCGAAAAGATGAAAACAGTTTTAATTACAGGTGGAACGGGAATGGTGGGGAGAAGATTAACCGATCTGCTCATCGACAGAGGTTATAAAGTGATCTGGCTTAGCCGCTATCGTGATCTGAATGCTGAGGTTCCCACTTACAGATGGGATTACCGGAAAAACGAGGTTGACCATGATGCTCTTGAGCAAGCCGATGCGATCATTCATCTGGCGGGATCAAACCTGGGTGAGGGGGTATGGACAGAAGCAAAAAAAAAACAAATTGTGGAGAGTCGTGTGCGAACAGCTGAGCTGTTGCTGGACAGACTTCAATCGACCGGCAGAATGCTTGATGCTTTTATCTCCGCCTCCGCGACCGGGTATTATGGTCTGTGTGTAAGTGAACGAATCCTGAACGAGAAGGATATTTTTGCAGAAAACGATTTTTTAAGTGTCACATGCAGCAGATGGGAGGATGCAGCATTCAGCTTTAATGAGGAACTCGGTATACGTATGGTTGTAGTGCGTACCGGTTTTATCCTCTCCGGTGAAAGTAAAGCATTCAAAAAGATGGTGTTGCCAACCCGGTTAGGTGTCGGATCACCTCTCGGAAGCGGCAGACAGTATCTCAGCTGGATCCACCTGGAGGACTTGTGCCAGCTTTACATCAAAGCCCTTGAAGATACCACCATGCAGGGTGTTTATAATGCCGTTGCTCCTGAATATATCACCAATAGAGGATTTATGCGCACATTGGCCAAGGTGATGAACAGACCTTTCTTCTTCCCTGCTGTCCCTGCTTTTCTAATGCGAATTGTGATGGGAGAAGCAGCAGATATGGTATTAAGCGGCAGTAGAATCTCATCTCAGAAAATACGGGATACCGGATTCCGTTTTCTTTACGATACATCTGAAAAAGCGATAAGGGCCTCGCTGAGTGCTGTCAGGAACAGTAAATGAGCCATCAATTGAATATGCACAAAGAGGGTAATATCATATAGTGATATACCCTCTTTTTCCTTTGCAAGAACTGTTTATGCTTTCGGATCGAAGAAGGGATACTCCTTCACTGCCAGAAATTCATTGTCGAGCAGTGTTTTTTCTTTCCTGGAAAGCGGTTTACCCACTATCTCCTCAATATGATCCACGCAAAAAGCGAAATTGCGAAAATCACCGGGAGGAACAATCACATCGGCGCCTGTCCTGAAGGTATATTTCAAGGCGGCAATACCCATTTCAGGGTCGCTCACATCAATGGGTTTAACCCACGATTTAGGGTAGCTCTTGCGCTCCTCATCATTCAGCCACTTGCGGTGAACCAGTCCTTTGAGAGCAATCACTCCCATACCGCGACGTTTGGCGTCGTCAGCTACTCCTGATCCCCATCCTCCCAGCATATCCATCTGCCAGTTGATAGGGAACATCACCGTATCGAAATCATACATCGACATGGCACGCA
>JAENWZ010000116.1 GCA_016649795.1 Proteiniphilum sp.
ATTCCGATTATCGCAAATGCTGCCGCAATATAGACAAAAACGGACGACAAATTATCAGTCTGACCGTAAGAATGCATTCCGCTCAGGAGATAGTTCACCCCGAGGAAAGTCATCAGCACCGATGCAAAAGCAAGGACAGAGAGCAGGCTGAAGAGCCAGTCACTACTCCACCTCTTCACCAGGTGGAGATGGGTTACAATAGTGTAGACCACCACGGTGATCAGCGCCCATGTCTCTTTTGGATCCCACCCCCAGTAGCGTCCCCACGATTCATTGGCCCAGATGGCACCAAGAAAGGTGCCGATGGTCATAAGAGCCAGCCCGGCCAGCATGGAGAGGTTGTTGATGATGCGCAGCTCTTTCATACGGTAAGAGAACAGAGTATCTCTTCCTGAGAATGACATTAGCGACAGGTTGGTGATCCCCAGCAGGAAGCTGATGCCGAAGAAACCGTATGCCGCCACGATCACCGCCACATGAAACATGAGCCAGGGTGACTTTAAAACAGGCACCAGCGTATTGATCTGCGGATCCATCCAGTTGAGGCCGGAGACAAAAAGGATCACTCCTCCGAAAAGGGTGGCGAGCGCGAGCGTGAGGGCACTCTTCCTTCCGAAGAGGAGCCCTGCGAGCACCGTCACCCAGGCGATATAGACCATGGTCTCGTAGGAGTTGCTCCAGGGGGCATGGCCCGAGACATACCATCGCATCGCCATGCCATACATATGCCAGATAAAGAGCAGCACTATTCCGGCAGTTAGCAGGACAGTGGCAAACCCTCTCCATCTGCGTCTCCGCAGCTGTTGCATAAAAGCCAGCAGCAGAAGGAGTCCCCCGGAGATGAAATAGCCCACCCTCACCTTACTGAAAATATTCATCCTGTTGTAGCTGATCTCGGTTTGCAGCTTCTCCGGCCTGATAAGAGAGGCTTTGTCGTTCTGCAGCTGCCACGCTTCAATCTCACTCAGCACCCGGTCGGGATTATTCCAGTCGCCACTCTGCAGTGAGCGGGTCACCTCAGAGAGGTAGAGGGTAAAGATGTGGGTGATAAAGAGCGAGTCCTCTTTTGGGAAGAGGGATAGATCGTCGCCCGCAGCATACCATGTATGCGTTGAATCGTCCGGATTGGGGAAGATGCCGGGCATGCTGTGGTTCAGCAGCTGCCAGACGATGTTAATCTTTTCATCCAGCTTGACCAGGTCCTTCTCTGTGGCAGTGCGCTCACCCGCGGGACGGTGGTATATAGCCTGCAACTGCGGCAATAGCCGGTAGCTCCCCTGCTGATCGAAAAAGAGCGAATAGGGAGCATAATCAACGGGCAGGTCGTACTGCTCACTGACCTGCTTATTGGGCAGGGCGATAAGAGGTACCTGCATCCACATCTGCGGCATGGCGAGGAAGCTGAGCATGAACTGATCGGCATTGAGGCTGCCTATGGCCTGCTCCTTATACAGTTTACGCAGTATCTCTGAGGAGAAGGTGTTCATCGGCATCATCCTTCCGCGGAACTGTACAGGGAGCGCACCAAAGCGGGCTGCATGTGCTGCCGGTATCCTGTTTTGCTGCACTGCTTCGATGACAGAACGTTCCGCCATCTGCTGCGAGAAGCTGCAGAGCGGAAGAATGCTCAATACCAGCACTATCGCGATCTTCTTCGCACCCTCTCTTGTCTCCCGCAGCTGTCGTATCAGCTTGCGGAAGCGTGAGCCGGGGGTGAGAAACATCAGTATAAAACCAATCATCAGGAGGAGATAACCGCTGTAGGTGATACTTCGTCCGGCGACATCCTTGTTGACCGAGAGGATGGTACCCAGCTCATCCTGATCGTATGAAGCCTGAAAGAAGCGATAGCCTTTCACATCAAGCACGTTGTTCATAAATATCTTCGCTTCGCGCACCTCCCCGTCGTCATGCACCCGCAGGTCGCTCTCGAAGGAGGAGGGACTCTGCGAGCCGGGGTAGCGGTTCAGCCTGAAGTCTGTCAGCTCCAGCCGGAAGGGCAGTGTTTCGATCCTGGTCCCCTTGGAGGTGTGCATCACCATCTGATCAGTTATCTCCCCTTCACGTATATGCACCTGCCCCTCTTTCCCGAAGAGGTAGGTGGTCATTGCACCGGCAAGGATCACTATCAGCGCGGAATGCACACTTATCAGTGTCCACTTTTTGCGTTTGAGATAGTTGTTCCTGATAAGAATCAGCAGGAAGTTAAGCACCATGAGCAGCTGCAGGAAGAGAAAAAGGGGGGAATAATATATTAACATTTTGGCAGCTTCTGTGCCCATCTTCTTCTCTACGAAGGTGGCTGTAGCCAGTCCGGTGGCGTAAACGAGCAGAAGCAGAATAGTGGCCCTGTAAGAGGAGATGAAGAGAATAATTTTGTCCATGCGGTGATTTTGAAAAGACAAAAATAGGAAAATTAGCGGTGGCACTACAAAAAAAATGAGTGAAAGATTGGTCTCTTCCACTCATTTTTGATTTATAAGACAGGATGAAACGCTCTCAGGCTTCCTCCCACTGTTTACGCAACAGCTCCAGTGCAGCGGGAACGACCACTTCACGATCGCCCTGACATCCGCACTCGAAGCTGACATACTTGTCGTAGCCCAGCATCTTGAGTCCCTTGAAACCGTTCACATAATTATCCGCTTCGCCGTCTTCACCGGGCATGCTGCGTCGTTTGCGGCTGGCCACATGCACGTGCTGCAGATGCTCGCCTGCCGAGAGGAACGCTCCCATGTCGCTGTTCTCCTCCCACACCATATGCCAGAAATCGCCCATACATTTCACGCCGGGGTTGTTGATGTCGCGGCAGATAGAAGCAGCATCGCCCACCTGACGGAGGTAGAATGCCTCCTTACGGTTCAGCGGCTCCAGGATGACGGTGGTACCATGCTCCTGTGCCAGGGTGCCCATCTCATCGAACTGCTCACAGAGGAAATCGCGTGTCTCCTGTGTGTGTGGCATCACCGGCACCTGGCTGTTGAAGGCAGGCACGATGATCACACCGGTAGATTCCAGTTCACCTGCAGCGATGATCAGCTCAACCATGGAGTCACGGCACTGTTTGCGTACTGCGGGGTCTGTGGAGAGGATAAAACCATCAAAGCCGGCACAGATGGCACTCACCTTGATGTTACGTCCACTGAGGGCATCTTTCATCTCCTGCAACCTCGCCAGCATAGCTTTACCATGCGGCTCAAAGCCCACCACACCATGCTCTTCCATATAGTCGAACTTCTCTGTCAGGTTCGCTCCCGGAGCTGTTCCTTCCTGAAAAGAGAGTTTCAGCTTCGCCTTGCCTGAGGCTCCCTTGTCGTCTGCTTTTGCAGAGGCAAAAGAGGAGCATCCGCCGATAGCGATGGCAGCAGAGCCGGCAATGGTTGTTTTGATAAATTTTCTTCTGTCGAGTGTCATAATCTTACCTTTTATTTTGCACTTCCCGGTACGGGGACCGTAAATCCGGACATATCCATCTTACCGATGTTCAGGTCGGCGGGAGTGTATTCTAACTGCGAGGCGGTCATGGCATCCCAGGTTGTAGCCTGCCCTGTGTAAGCCGACTCACGTCCCATGATAGCTCCCATATTGGAGACAGCTGTCTCGGAAGCCAGTTCAATCGGTTTATTACTGCGTATGCAGTTGATCAGGTTCACATGCTCGAGGGTATAGGGGTCGGTCTGTTTGAAGTTCGTTTTTTCTGCTTCTCCGTCATATTCCCAGACCACGTTGCCTGCTAGATCTTTGATCACATGGTTGCCGTTGCTCGACCAGGAGCCTTTGGTACCCTGGATGAACTCACTCACGTTGTTGGCACAACCGTCTATCTGACGACACATACTGTGCATGTGGATGCCGTTCTCCATCGTGAAATCGACGCTGAAGTTATCATACTGGTCCCCCGTCACCCTGCGCTGGCGCGAGCCGAAGCCAACAGCGTGCACCGGCTTCAGGCCAGAGAACCATGTGAAGACGTCGATATTATGCACGTGCTGTTCCACGATATGGTCGCCCGACAGCCATTTCCAGTTCACCCAGTCGCGCACCATAAATTCGAAATCGTTCCATGCCGGCTGACGATCACGATACCAGAGCATGCTCTGGTTCCAGTATACGGTACCGCCTGTGATCTCACCGATGGCGCCATTCATGATCTGCTTGTATGACTCCACATAACTACGCTGATGGTGGCGTTGTGTACCGGTCACCACGCTCAGATTCTTGGCCTGTGCCTGTTTGGCTGCAGCCACGATGGTACGGTATCCTGTCGCATCCACGCAGATCGGTTTTTCGAGGAAGCAGTGTTTGTTTTTCTCCACTCCATATTTGAAATGCTCGGCACGAAAGAAGGGAGGTGTTGCATCGATCAATATGTCGATATCACTGTCTATCACCTGTTTATATGCATCCAGACCAACGAAACGTTTGTCGACAGGGATATCGATATTTTTTTCCGTTTTCAATCTGTCGGCAAGTGAATCAACCCTGTCCTGAAAAACATCACCCAGCGCTACTATAGTAACGCCGTTGGCAGCATTCAGGAAGTTGATCGCCGCACCTGAACCGCGTCCGCCGCAGCCTACAACTCCTGCTTTCAGCTCTTTGCCATCGGCTGCCATATCGGGAAGTTCGGGAATGTAGTAACTACCCGGTTCTTTCAAAGGAGCGTTCGCACCTTTTCCTTTTTCTGCTCCACCGCTACAGGATGATAAAAAGCCTGCAGAACCTGTTCCAATAACACCCACTGCTCCTGCTACGGCAGAAGTTTTCAGGAATGATCTTCTGGTTAGATTGTTTTCTTTCTTCATTTGATTAAAATATTAAATAAATAGCGTTTATGTTTTAGGTTTTAATTGATCGTCATTGTTGAGTCCGGCTCACATACCACGCGGAATCCCACACCTTTGATATCTGAATACCACCATATGCTCTTCGGCTGTTGCGGATCGGTCTTCAGCCAGTCGTCATGGAGGGTATGACTGCGGTCGGCGCTGCGCACGTCGGCGGCATCGGAGTTGTAGTATCCTCCGCGCACCACCCACTCATCGCCATCTGTCACCAGAGGGTTGGTGGTGACACCCGAACGTTTGCCGTAAGCTTCGGGATCATATCTGTCGGCACAGTACTCCATCACATTCCCCAGCATGTTCTTTAACCCGAAGGGATTGGGCAGCACCTGGGAGGGGGGCTGTGAGCGACTGCCGCTGTTCTTGTCGTAGATCACATAGACACTGATGCTGTCGGTTTTCGGTTTGAATATATTACGCATAAAACCCTGTGCAGAGAAATCTTTCGGACTTCCGGGAAAGAAATAGGCCGATGCTGTACCACCACGGGCGGCGTACTCCCACTCCGCTTCGGTAGGTAGACGATATCTCTTGCCTGTCTTTTCCGAGAGCCACTGACAGAAGGTCTCTGCAGCGTAATGCGTCATCGTGATGGCGGGACGGTCACCCTGTCCCCAGCCCTGATCGGGAAAACCAAACGGTGCTGTGGGTCCGGAAATAGCATCCACATCCATCGCGTTAAGATTATTCTCATACACCACCTCGGGAGGTGTGCGTCCTTCGCTCATCGTCGCGGCATAAAAAGCCCAGTACTGATCCCATGTGGTCTCCACCTCAGCCATAAAGAAAGGGTCGAGTGACACCTCGTGAAGAGGGGACTCATCAGGATTGCGGAACGGCTCTTTCTCGGGACTACCCATATTAAAGTTGCCACCGTTAATGGCAACCATATTGAACGACACCACTGTGCCGGGTATCTGCTCCGTGTAATCGGTAAAGGTAGTGACAAGAGTAGCCTCCTTGTAGAAGCTGCTGCTGTCTGCTGCAGCTCCGCTTGTCATGCCCGGGATCCCCACCATCTGACCATGTGCGTAGTTTGGATTGTAATGTCCGGCATCGAGATGACAGCTAATACATTGCAGATCGAGCTTCTCTGCATTCTCTTCATAATAGAGATGTGCCGTGACACCATCATCTGTCACACCCTGAGGAAAAAGGTTCTGATGGCATTTCACACAGGACTCGTTAGGAATATATTTGATGGCGTGATCGAGCTCGGATTTTCTTTCCCAGTCGAGATCGGCACTGTCTTTTGTGAGGTATCCCCACACGTCGCGTGCTCCCAGAACCACTTTTGCTGAGTAGTGATCCAATGTATTGTCTTTCGGAGGAAGATGGCAGTCCACACAATTGACCATCACCCCACTGCCATTATTGACATGAGTAGACAATCTCCAGCTCTCTTCGGCATGGGGATGCACATGACACATCATGCATGATTCGTTGCTGGAGAAATAGACCGATGTCTGATAAAAAGCAGCAACAATGATGACTCCAATGAAGATTCCTAATGAAAGGAAGAACCCTTTGCGCTGGTGAAATTTCTTTTTGGGTTTGTAGTTCCTTTTTAATTTACCTGGCATTATTGAATTTGATATGAAAAATTATGTTATAGTCATTATCTATCTTATTACGCAAATAGTCTATAAAAGTACTAAATATTATGATATTTGAAAAAAAATAGTGTAAAACTGACCTCTTTTAATATATATTACTTTTCAACCCATTTCGTTCATTCTATTACGATTATGGAAGGCGCAGACTGCATAATCCATACTTTTAACAATGCTACATCATTCTGTAGTAGATCTACCGGAACTGTTGAAAAGAAAAAAACTTAAGATCTCGTCGGGATTCAATATTTATTTATTATTGACCGTGCCGTTTCAATGATGGTATCTTTGTTCTTCTCTATGTCGCTTTGCAGCATACTGACGTTGATATCGGGATCAACACCGAATTCAATATGCTCTTTTTCGGCACTGAACATGGGCGAAGCGGAAAAACGAACAGACCATCCGTTAGGCAGTTCAGAGGAAAAAGGCAACCCGCTGCCTCCTCCTGTTTTATCGCCAATCACCGTTACTTTGGCTGCGTATTTCATAATAC
>JAENWZ010000210.1 GCA_016649795.1 Proteiniphilum sp.
CAGCAGCGGGTCTGTTCAGGATTTACACCTGATTCCCTTTTCATTACCTGTTTCGAAGCCAGTGTGAAACAGATAACACCAATATTTCTGAGGGCAAAGGTAAGGATTTATTTTAAATGACAAACAAAAAACGGCGATAGATTGAAGGGTTTACTTCTCCCTGCTCTCCAGGTAACGGATCAATGCTTCGCTTTTCTCTTTCTCGAATTTCAATTGTTCAATATTGAGCAGAAGAGAGGAGAGTTCGTAAGAGTGTGCAATTCCCTTTTTTGCTGCATCGGTCAGGACAACGGTTATAGTACGGCTTCCGATAAAATGCACAGTGACGGGATCATCCTGAAAGGTATGGATGAATTGTGCCACACCGTTTTCATCGTTTCCGCTGTATCGGACAATCTCGTAACTCTTGTTGAGTGTGTTGAAGCGGTAGTTCAATCCGTTGGAGGTGACACTGAGCGACTCGGCAAAGTTACCCTCACCGGTGGTAACCTTTATTTTATTGTGTTTAACAGTAGCTCCGGAGAGAATACTCTCGATAAAAAGGATCCCTTTTTCACGCACTCCCGAACGCAGTCCGTTACGGCTTATTGATGACTGATGAGGATATACTTTCGGATAATATTCACCAAACTCCTGGTATCGGATATCTCTTACAAACTCAAATTTGGTGAGCATCTCATTGAGTTGAATATAGTTTTCACGAAGCATGGAGTCGCAAAAGAGAATATTCCTTTTGTTCTCAGCCATTCGTACATCCTGCATCAATGAAAATCCCGCATTAATCTCATCAAAAGATGTAGAAAAGAGCACTTTTATGCTGTCAATCTTTAATTTAGACAGCGAGTAGTTACCCTCATTATATGCGGTTAATGCTTCAGAAAGGTACTCTTTGGCTCCTCTCTCCTTCCCGGAACAGGAGAAAGCAAAAAGCGAAAACAGCAGTAAAATAATTGTATATACAGAAAAACGCATCGCGAAATAAGATAATTTTAGCTATAGAAAAAGTTCATATGATCATCATAATCCTATACAAAATTACAAATATATTCATCATAAAAAGCTGTTTTAAAGTTCAATTATTGTAATTTTGCAATTCCTAACAGATAATGGCTATAGTGAAGCTACATATGCATTTCTCACTTTCAGTCATATTTCGAAAACTACCGATTGATTATGGATATATCTCAGGAAGAGATACAGGCACATTTAGACAAACATATCTTCAGGCTTATTTCCCGTGCTGCTGATGAAATGAAGCTGGAGTGTTACTTAATAGGAGGTTATGTACGTGATTTTTTTCTCTATCGTCCCTCCAATGATATTGATGTTGTTGCCATTGGCAAAGGGATTGAACTGGCTGAGTCCGTTGCCGGAAAACTGGGAAGAAACACCTCTTTGACTGTTTTTAAAAACTTTGGTACAGCACAGATCAAACACAAGGAATATGAGATTGAGTTCGTGGGAGCCCGCAAAGAGTCATACCGCAACGACTCCCGCAAACCTATCGTGGAAGACGGCAGCATGGAGGATGACCAGAAGCGGCGCGATTTCACCATCAACGCCATGGCTTTCTGCCTGAACGGCGGTCGCTTCGGTGAGCTGCTCGATCCCTTCAACGGCTTGCAGGATCTGGAAGATCTGATTATACGTACTCCTCTCAATCCTGACATCACCTTCAGTGATGACCCTTTGCGCATGATGCGTGCCGTTCGCTTTGCTTCACAACTGGGATTTGATATCTACCCTGACACCTTCGATGCCATTAAACGCAACAGAGAGCGTATCAATATTGTTTCGATGGAGCGGGTGGCGGATGAGCTCAACAAGATTATCCTGTCTCCCAAGCCCTCGGTAGGGTTCATCCTGCTTGAAAAAACAGGACTACTGGACATCATCTTTCCTGAGTTTACAGCGCTGAAAGGGGCTGAAACGAAAGATGGAGTTGGTCATAAAGATAATTTTTACCATACGCTGATCGTTTTAGACAATATTGCGAAGCAAACAGATGACCTCTGGCTGCGCTGGGCGGCCATATTGCACGATATTGCCAAGCCAGTCACCAAACGGTGGGATCCTAAGCTGGGCTGGACGTTTCATAACCATAACTTTATTGGTGAAAAGATGATCCCCCGGATCTTCCAAAGGATGAAGCTGCCGCAAAACGAGAAGATGAAATTCGTGCAGAAGATCGTCTCCCTGCATATGCGCCCCATGCAGCTGGTGGAGGATGAGGTGACCGACTCCGCTGTCCGTCGTCTGCTGTACGATTCGGGTAATGACATCGATGATCTGATGACGCTCTGTGAAGCGGATATAACATCGAAAAACCAGGAGAAGGTGAAGCGGTTTATGAATAACTTCAGGATCGTGCGAAGAAAACTGCTGGAGATCGAGGAGAAGGACCGGGTACGTAATTTCCAGCCTCCTGTAGACGGCAACGAGATCATGGAGGTGTTCGGCCTGTCGCAGGGACGGGAAGTGGGGCTACTCAAAGCAGCCATCAAAGAGGCGATCCTCGATGGTATAATCCCCAACGAGCACGATGCAGCCTATCTTTACATGCTGGAAAAGGCGAAAGAGATGAATCTGAAACCGTTAAAAATCGACTAAATACTATTGTTATGGTAAAAAAGAGCACTTTCTTTGTAATCTTTCTTCTCTCACTCTTTTCCTCTTTTGCGCAGACAAAATGGCACGATCCACTAAAAGAGGATTATCCCGTTATACAAAATCAGGGATGGACCGCTGAGATTGGGAGATCTTATCAGCGTTTACCCGACAGGACAGAGAAAACGGTCAGAAAGGCTGTCTGGAATCTTTCCAAAAGTTCCGCAGGGATGGCGATACATTTTTACACCAATGCTGAGAGTATTGAAGTCCGCTATGGTGTCGGCGGTATTTTAGCTATGGATCATATGCCTGCCACAGGGAAATCGGGCATCGATCTTTATGCTATTGACGCAGACGGGAAATGGCGTATAGCCAGCGGCAAATATGCATTCAATGATACTATCACCTATACTTTCGGGAATCTTGCGCAAAGCAAATACCACAAAAAGGGGTTTGAATACAGGCTTTATATGCCGTTGTACAACAGTGTGAAATGGTTGGAAATAGGGATTCCCGACACTGCGGAGTTATCATTTGTACCCGTGCTCCAAGAAAAACCGATTGTGGTTTACGGTACCTCTATTGCGCAGGGAGGATGTGCCTCTCGTCCCGCAATGGGATGGACCAATATTCTTTCCCGCAAGCTTGATGCTCCCGTGATCAACCTTGCTTTTTCAGGCAACGGCCCATTGGAGAAGGAGATGGTCGATTATATCAGCGAGCTGGATGCCTCCCTCATTGTGTATGATTGTCTGCCCAACATGGGATTTCTCACATCAGATGAGGTAAGAAAAAGAACTTCTTATGGCGTATCGGCAATCAGAAAGAGATCTGATACGCCCATCCTCATTGTGGATCATATTGGTTACAGGAATGATGAAACAAACATATCTACTAAAGCACCTTCCGAGAGGATGAACAGCGCATCGAGAGAGGTATATGATTCCCTGAAACAGGCAGGTGTAAGAAACCTCTATCATCTCCACAGTGACTCGATCAACTTCCCCCCGGACGGATGCGTGGACAACATTCACCCCAATGACCTGGGTATGCAGGCTTATGCCGATGCATATGAAAAAATCATAAGGCAGATTCTGAGAATGCCTTTAGGAAAAATCAAAACCACTCAACCCGTGAGTCAGAGAAGAGAACCCTATATCTACGAGTGGAAAAAGAGGCACTCCACACTACTGGAATCAATTGAACAGATTACCCCGACGAAAGTGATCATCGGGAACTCCATCGTTCATTACTGGAGTGGTGAACCCGGGAAGGAAAATGGAAGCCGGAGCTGGAAAGAGTGGATGGAGCCTGAAGGTTTCCTGAATGCCGGGTATGGATGGGACCTGATTGAAAATGTTTTGTGGAGGGTCTATCACGGTGAGCTGGACGGCTACCAGGCAGAGGAGATTATTCTTATGATTGGAACCAATAATCTGGGTTTGAACAGCAATGAGGAGATAGTGGAAGGATTAGAGTTTCTGTTGAAACAGATTAAAACAAGACAGCCCTATGCCATTATAAAAGTAGTAGGATTGCTTCCCCGAAGAGGTATGAAAGAGAAGGTAGAAG
>JAENWZ010000244.1 GCA_016649795.1 Proteiniphilum sp.
GTGTTTATTTATTGCACATTTTTTGTAAATTTGCGCAGTTTTTCTTTGGAATGATCACAGCGACAGCCGCTGAAATTATTTCAGGGAACGATTAAAAAATGACAAAATTATGACTCACAATTTATTAAAAGGAAAAAGAGGTATTGTTTTCGGAGCGTTGAACGATATGTCCATCGCCTGGAAGGTGGCTGAAAGAGCCGTTGAAGAGGGTGCAATCATTACATTATCGAACACTCCCGTTGCGGTTCGTATGGGCGACACTGCGAAACTGGGAGAAAAACTGAACGCAGAGATTCTCCCGGCAGATGCCACCAACGTAGAAGATCTGGAGATGGTTTTTTCCAAATCGATGGAGATTCTTGGTGGAAAAATCGATTTCGTGCTCCACTCCATTGGCATGTCACCCAATGTGCGTAAAAAAAGGACCTATGACGATCTCGACTATGATATGCTGAACAAAACGCTCGATATCTCAGCAGTCTCCTTCCACAAGATGCTACAGGTTGCCCGCAAGCTCGATGCCATAGAGAGGGGCGGCTCCATGCTGGCACTCACCTATGTGGCAGCGCAACGAGTTTTTTATGGTTACAACGACATGGCCGATGCAAAGGCACTGCTTGAATCGATCACACGCAGTTTCGGTTACATCTACGGTCGCGACAAAGGCGTGCGTGTGAACACGATCTCCCAATCCCCCACCATGACCACTGCAGGCAGCGGTGTGAAAGGGATGGAGGACCTGATGGATTTCTCGGAAAGGATGTCACCCATCGGAAATGCCGATGCCGATGATTGCGCCGACTACTGTATCGTGATGTTCTCCGACATGACACGGAAAGTCACCATGCAGAATCTTTACAATGATGGCGGTTTCTCCAGTATGGGTATGAGCCTTCGTGCAATGAAGCAATACAGTAACGGTCTGGATGAGAACCGTGATGAAAGCGGGAACGTGATTTACGGATAATCTTTAGATGAGCAACAAGTAATTAGCTTCTATCGAAAGATGGAAGCTATTTTTTTATACATTTGCATGCTTATGCTGATAAAACTATATAATGAGAATCCCAATGAGCGTGAGATCGATAGAGTGGTTTCCGTTCTCCGCGACGGGGGTATCGTGATTTATCCCACCGATACCCTGTATGGTATTGGGTGCGATGCGCTCAATGTACGCGCTGTGGAGAAGATTTGTGATCTGAAGGGGATCAACCCGCAGAAAAGCAATCTCTCCATTATATGCAACGATCTGAGTGACATAAGCGAGTATGCCAAAGTAACTACTCCCATTTTTAAACTGATGAAAAGGAACCTGCCGGGACCCTTCACCTTCATCCTGCCGACCACCTCCTCGTTACCGAAAATATACAAGAACAAAAAAACTGTCGGTATCCGTGTTCCCGACAACAATATCATCCGTGAGATAGTGACCCAACTCGGTAACCCGGTACTGAGCACATCGGTAAAAGATGAGGATGAAGAGATTGAATACAGCATCAACCCGGAACTTATTCACGAAAAATGGGGCAGTATTGCCGATATCGTCATCGATGGAGGGATTGGTGGAACAGAAGCTTCCACTGTGGTGGACTGCACTTCCGGCGATCCGGAAATTATTCGCCAGGGGAAAGGGATGTTAAATCTTTAAAATATTAATCACAGCATTAAATTCTTTGCTACTTTCACAGTCAAATCAGAGCAATAAATGAGAAGAGTACATTCTTCTAATTTTTTCCTTGCAGTATAAATATAATGCTTGGATCATTTAGAATTTAAATTATTTCACTCACTAGATTCAACCTATGAAAAAAATATTTCTATATCTTCTCACTGTAACGATACTTTTTGCCTTTTCTACATCCTGTGATAATGATGAACCTATAATTGAAAAAGGCACACTCGAGTCAGCGACTTACAATGCATCCACCAAATCCTTCACACTCATCTACAGCAGTGGATCAATAGAAAAAGTTGATGCTGTAATCGATAATTCTGTTTCACCTCCAACAGCAAGCGCGACTTTAAAAGATGGAACAGTAATAGCAATTAAAGATGCTAATACATCTGGAGAAGCAACGATTACTACTTCGAAAGAATTATCTAATTATAGGTATGTGAATGAATGGATCTATGAGGAAATGTCAATCTACTATTTATGGAATGACAAGCTTCCAAAAAGTCCCATTTATTCACAGAAACCAGACGATTTTTTCAGTTCAATCCTCAATAAATACAACCCCACTTCAAATCCCGACGGTGACCGGTTCTCATGGATACAGGAAGACTATGTGGAGCTCCTCAAAAGCCTGAGCGGAGTCAGCTCGGATGAGATCGGGTTTGAATACGTAAAAGTGAGAACAAACGAAGCAGGAACACAATTTTACTTGTTGGTATTGTACCCCCGACAGGGTACAGATGCGGAAGCAAAAGGAATTAAAAGGGGAAGATGGGTTACGAAGATCAACGATCAGAACATCACACCTGACAACTTCAATCAGCTGTTAGGCGGATCAGGATCGAAGAAACTGAGCGTGGCAGACTGGATCCTGGATACCTCTGACAATAGTTATAAATTACAAAGTTCAGGCGATGTGACCATCCAGATGCACAGCAATTTTGCGGAGAATCCGGTCTATATGGATAGTGTATATACAATCGGCAACCATAAGATAGGTTATCTGGTTTACAACTTCTTTGCTAGAGATAAAGGCAAAAATGAAGATGGAAGTCTAAGAGGACCTGCGAATGAATATGACAAACAGCTGATGGAGCGGCTGAGCAGCATGAAGAGTGAAGGCATCACCGACATGGTACTCGACCTCCGCTACAACAGCGGCGGAGCTGTTTCATCGGCAATTGCACTGGCCAGTGCACTGGTAAAAGACAGATCTACAAGCAACATACTGGTCACCTCTCAATACAACTCCATTGTTCATAATTCGATGAAAAATGAGTATGGATCTGATTACAACAAGGATTATTTTATCGATAAGATACAGGGTACTACTTATTCTATCCCGACCTTGAGCCTGCCGCGTCTCTACGTGCTGGCAAGTGGATGGACAGCTTCGGCCAGTGAATTTATCATCAATGGGCTCAATCCCTATATGGAGGTGATTCTTATCGGGGAAACCACCTATGGTAAGAACGTGGGGTCTATCAGTATTTACGAGGAGAATGATCCAAATAACAAGTGGGGCATGCAGCCAATTATTGTACGCTACGCCAACAGCCTGGGCTTCTCCGACTTCACCACCGGTTTCACACCCGAACCCGATTGTGAGGTGGATGAGTTTAATCCTGATGGCATAGAAGAAACTGGTGATGAACTGTTCCTCTTTGAATTTGGTGATACCAGTGATCCATTGTTGGGAAAAGCACTCTCTTTGATTACCGGGACAACAAGTA
>JAENWZ010000114.1 GCA_016649795.1 Proteiniphilum sp.
CGGGGAGAGGCATCGGCCTTGATGAGATCGATGCTTGGTCTCAAAATGCAAACATAATACGGCAGCAAATCAGCAAAAAAAGTAAGGCAAGCCTCTCATCTCAATGAGGCTAGCTACCTTATGACTGAACTGTTACGAAAAATCAACTGAAAAAAAGCTCATAATACAAGTGCGAAGTTTGAGTTATTCTAAAGTTTGGATTTTATTTTGGTTTGGATAACTACGCCGGTGGTCATGACTACGTTTTATGATCGACTATGATCATCAGATACTGCTGCAGGTATCACGAATTACTAAGTGCTGGGCTACCTTAAGAACGCTGATTTCCTTGCGCGGATTATTAAGCTTATCCAGCAGCAGTTCTGCAGCGAGCCTGCCCATGAGTTCAAAATTGATGCTCATGGTGGTGATTTTTGGGATATAAGGTTTATGGTAATCCAGTACATCCCCCGGCGTAAGCAGAGACATATCTTCCGGAACCCGGATGCCGCACTCTTTGAGAATCGTCAGGATTTTAACTCCCAGATAGTCATCAAGAGCAAAAATGGCCGTAGGCTTCGGTTCCTGTTCAAGGAGGCTGCAGACTTTGCTTCGAATATCCATCATATTATTAAAATCACAAGTTATTCTGTGATCATCAGGGTAGGAGAGACTAAATTCACTTACTGCTTTATGAAAACCAATGTAACGGTCAGTAACCAGTGCCGGTATAAAGGGGATTTTATAATCCACATAGGCTATTTGTCTGTGTCCCAGGGAGATCAAGTATTTGGTGCCCTCGTAAGCCCCGTTGAAATCATCAACACTGATGGAGTTGAACTCATTCTGATAGTTATTATTCATCACAATGACCACCGGAATATCAGCTGCCTCAAGCTCTTTGAATAGGCTTCGGTTGCCGTAATGGATAGAAATCACAGCCTCTATATCCCAAGCCTGTATATTGAAAAGCACCTCTTCGTAGGCGGCATCGGAGCGTACCGGAATGAGGGTTATAATGCAGTTGTTCTGCAGGAGGATATGTTCAAGCTCACTGAAGATAACCTGAACCATTTTCCAGGTCCAGACCCATTCAAAATCAGTGAAGGTTAAAACACCTACACGCTTCAGCTCTTTTTTTATCTTTAACTGTATATTTTTCTGGTAACCCAGTTCGTTTGCGGCCTGCTGCACCTTAGTTTTTACTTCCTCGGATATCCGGCCTTTTCCAGAAAGAGCCATGGATGCGGTGGTGAGTGATACGTCGGCTTTTTCTGCAACATCTTTCAGCTTCGGTGTACATGTTTCTGTGTTAACTTTCATAATTCAAAGTATATCATTTTATCAAATATTTTACCAATATTATTTTCGCCTTAAGTTGTTTTTTTTATTTTTAGGTGGTTTTTTTGGATAATTAGGATCTATTATGTAAAATATTGCATTATTTAGTAAAATTTTTGCATTATTTAGTAAAATTTTTGTTGACAATTGAAAAAGTCATGGTATATTTAGAGAAAATAAATTGGTTTTGTGGGGTATCCACTTTAGTTTTATCAGTATATTTCACTAAAAGATCCTAAATTTTATACAGAAAGGAGGCTGTTTTGCAGAGACATGGACAAATTATCGGTATTTCCAAGGAGAATATTGAAGCTTACAAGAAACATCATGCAGAAATATGGCCTGAAATTACGGACATGATTAGAAAGTGCAATATCAGAAATTACATTATTTACCATTACGGAGAACTTCTGTTTGCCCAGTTTGAATATGTTGGTAATGATTTTGAAGGAGATATGGCCAAAATGGCTGCGGACCCGAAAACGCAGGAGTGGTGGGCCATACAGAAGCCTTTGCAGCGTACGCTGCCTGACCGCAGGGAAGGCGAATGGTGGGCTGAGATGGAAGAGGTGTTTCACATGGACTGATGCTTTTACAAGCATTACATATATTTAAAACGTAAAGGAGCATATCGATGAGTAAAAGAATTTCTAGAACGATGCTAATTGTTTCTGTATTGCTGATTAACCTCTGCATGCCGATGTTTGCACAAGGCCAGAAGGGTGATGCTGGAAAAGCTAAAAAGACTGAAATCTGGGCGATTCTGCTGGATACAAAGCAGGAATGGTTCACTGAGGTTATCGCAGGAATGAACCAGGCAGGAGAAGATATGGGCGTGGTTGTAAAGATTATGAGTTCCAATTCAGATGTTGCAAAAGAGGCAAATTTGATTGACAACTACATTGCCCAGCAGGTAGACGCTATCAGCATATCCCCGCAGAGTGATGAAGCTTCAGTACCAGCGGTTGAACGGGCGGTTAATGCAGGTATTCCGGTGATCACATGGAATTCCAAGGTTAATTCACCGGAATCAAAGTATTTTGTAGGTGTTAATAACTACGATTTAGGTTCAAAGACAGGCGAATACGCCGCCGATTATATAAAGAGAAATATGAACGGTTCGGCAAAAATAGCCGTTGTCGGTACATCAAAGTACTCCATAGGAATAGACCGTGTAAATGGTTTTATTGATGAAGTCACAAAGGTTCCCGGTGTTGAAATTGTTGCTCAACAGGATGCCGAGTTCAAGGAGCAGAGTTTGTCGGTTACAGAGAGTATCCTCGAAGCCAATCCTGAAACTGAAATTATCTGGTGCTGGAACCAGGGAGCGCTTCTGGGTTCATTAGCTGCGGTAAAAGGTAAGAGTAACAGTGACGTGATTCTTATGGGTACTGATATGAGCATCGACCTGGCGAGAAACATGATGGAAAAAGATTCAAAGCTTGTGGCAGTAACTACACAGCAGCCATATGAGATTGGATATGCTTCGATCAAAGCTGCCGTTGAAGTTGTGAAAGATGGTGAAACGGCAAATGAGACGCTGATCCCTCTTAAGACCTATGTGCAGGAAAATCTAGAGGAACTGCAGAAATATCTGGACGACAGGGAATATCTGATTAAGTAAAAGTCTTTCTCGCTGACAGGAAGAGAGATGTAAAGGTTGATGTTGGTCTGTGGTATTTGTCCATTCAGTGCAGCAGTGAAACAGCTGAACAGCGTAGCATATCGGATGAAACACAGACCAGGTCGCTGATACATATTCGTAAGAAAATCGTGAGAAAAGCGAGAGAAACATGAATCCCTTCCCGGGATTAGAATTTGAAGTCAAGGGTTAATACAGTTCTCGGATGATTCAGGAGTTAATAAGCTATGCAGAATGTTTTGGAAGTAAAAAACATGGTCAAACACTTTGGGGGTATACAGGCTCTGAAAGGTGTCAATTTCCAGCTCCGCCCAGGGGAAGTCCATGCCCTTGTTGGTGCCAATGGAGCAGGGAAAAGTACCCTCATAAAAATTATAACCGGTGCCTACCAGGCGGATCCGGGCTGTGGGGAGATCTGTTTTCAAGGAAACCCAGTACAGATACATAATCCCTTTCAGGCCAGGGAACTGGGAATAAGTGCTGTTTATCAGGAGTTCAGTTTAGTGAACAGTTTGAGTGTTGCCGAAAATATGCTGATGGGCAGGCTCCCGCGGAAATTTAAAGGCTATATTGACTGGCAGAAAGCTGAAGAGCAGGCACACAGCATCCTTGAACAGCTGGAGACAAAAATCAATCCCAGGACAATGGTAAAAAAACTGAGTGTAGCTCAGCGGCAGCTTGTGGAGATTGCAAAGGCGCTTTCCTGTGATTCAAAAGTTTTCATTATGGATGAGCCAACAGCTTCACTGACGGAGAACGATATAGACAATATGTTCAAGGTGGTGAAGAAGCTTGCAGCAAAGGGCATCAGCATCATATATGTATCCCATCGCCTGGAAGAACTGCCGGTCATAGCAGACAGGGTTACCATTTTCAGAGACGGGCAGAATGTTACCACCCTCAATATTGAGGATGCACCGAAGCCGGTTATCATCAAGCACATGGTGGGAAAGGTTTTGAAGCATAGTGCAAAATCAGTCAGGAAAAGTAATGAAGTACTGATGGAAGTGGAGCATTTTAGTTCCCCGGGGAAATTCGAGGATATCTCATTTACTCTTCATAAAGGCGAGATCCTGGGCATCGCCGGTTTAGCTGGTGCAGGAAGGACCGAAGTGGCAAAAGCGCTCTTCGGCTCGGATCCGCATTGCCGGGGAACGGTCAGAATCAATGGAAAGACTGTGAAAATCAGCTCCCCAAGAAAGGCGAAGAAACACGGGTTGGCTTTTGTTACAGAAGACAGAAAGGAGGAAGGGTTGATTCTCAACCACTCTCTACTGGAGAATATTACCCTTCCCATTCTATCAGTCATTACAAAGAATATGATCATCAGAAGCGCCAGGGAGAAACCGCTGGTAGAAAATCTTCTTCGACAGTTTTCGGTGAAAACAGCTGGACCGTATCAGCTGGCAAAGAATTTGAGCGGTGGGAATCAGCAGAAAATTGTAATCGCAAAATGGATAGCCACGAAGCCGCATATTCTTATTATGGACGAGCCGACTCGTGGGATAGATGTAGGTTCCAAAGGACAGATTTATTCTCTCCTCAATTCATTTGCAGAGGAGGGGCTGGGTATCCTAATGATATCTTCGGAGATACCGGAAATTCTGGAAATGAGTGACCGTATTCTCGTAATGTCCGACGGGCAGATTACTGCTGAGATGTCCCATGATGAAGCAAGTCAGGATAAAATCCTGCACTACGCCACAGAAAAGACTATTGGCTAAGTATCAGAATAAGAATTAATTTGAGGAGTTTTATATCATGAATGGAAAAGCCGTTCAACAGGAATCCTGCAGCACCGAAGAGCAGTTTTTCCTAAAGAATTTTATTGTTAACTATGCTCTCTACTTTGCTCTTGCGGGAATGATTATATTTCTCACCCTTGCAACAAATAAATTTTTCACCCTCTCCAATATTGTGAATGTTCTGCGGCAAATTTCCGTACAGGCAATTATTGCAATTGGTATGACTATGGCCATTATTATGGCTCAGATGGACCTGAGTGTAGGCGCTGTGGTTGCTTTTGCATCCGTATGTGTCGCCCTGCTTCTCAATGCAGGAGTTGCGCTTCCATTGGCAATACTGCTAACTCTTCTGTTCAGTGCTGTCTGGGGCCTTATTAGCGGTTTTGTTGTAGCCTATTTTAAACTGCATGCATTTCTGGTCACCTTGGCCATGATGACCCTTGTACGAGGCGTCACCTATACGATGACCGGCGGTTATCCTGTTGGAGGACTTCCTAAGTCCTTTTTCCCCCTTGGTGCGGGCTACTCTCTCGGAATTCCCTATCCGGTGATTTACATGATCATTCTCTATCTCATCGGATTTGTTGTACTCAAAAAGACACCCTTCGGACGTTCAATCTATTCTATCGGGGGCAATGAAGATGCCGCCCGTTTATCGGGAATCAGGATTTTCATCGTGAAGGTGTCGGTGTTTGTAACCACGGCGGTTCTTTCTGCGGTGGCGGGCATAATTCTTTCATCACGGCTGATGGCGGGGTCTCCCGAAATCGGACAGGGCTGGGAGCTTGATATCATCGCTGCGGTTGTTATTGGCGGCACCTCCATTTCCGGCGGCGTGGGGAAACTTACGGGGACCATGGTTGGTATGCTTTTTGTCGGCATCTTGACCAATGGTATGATCCTTCTGGGAGTTACTCCTTATATGCAGCAGGTAGTTCGGGGACTGGTGATCCTTTTTGCCGTTATTCTGAACAGTATGCAGGAAAATTAAATTTCTCATTTGCCTGCAGCAGAAATATAATTGTGCGGTACTTGGGTTGAATAAATTATCTGAAAAGAATACGACTTTGAGGAAGTAATATGACACGAAAAGAACGCTTTTATGCCACCATAGAAAGAAAATCCGTAGATAGACCTGCTTCATGGCTGGGGGAACCTGTTCCCGCAGCTGTACCGGGATTAATGAACTATTTTGATGCAAAAGATGAGTTCGAATTGAAAAATGCGATCCATGATGATGTGTTCAGCGTAAATGTTCCCTATTCATCTGAGCACAGCAGCCACATAACTACGGCATTTCAATTTGCAAAAGTTGCCTCTGACGGCACTCCGGATAAGAGAACGCTGACCGCCCCCGGTTTTTTTGAAGACTACCATAATCCATCTGACGTGGACAAGTTTCCCTGGCCTGACCCTTCAAAACATATTGATCCCGCCGCTTGCAAGGCTGTTGTTGATGCAGCACCCCAAGATGTTGCTGTAATGGGAATGATGTGGTCCGCGCATTTTCAGGATGCCTGTTCAGCCTACGGCATGGAGAAGGCGCTTATGGGGATGATGCTTGAGCCGCAGCTTTTTGATGCCGTTATCGACAGGATTACGGAATTCTATCTTCAAGGTAATGAAATCTTCTATCAGGCGGCGAAGCACCGGTTGGATGCTGTCCTCATAGGTAACGACTTCGGCAGCCAGACTGGGCTGATGCTCTCTCCCGAACTCCTCCGGAAGCACGTTTTTCGGGGTACCAAGAAGCTGATTGATCAGGCGCACAGCTACGGTTTCAAGGTTATTCACCACTCCTGTGGAGCAATTCGGGATATAATTCCGGATTTGATTGATCTTGGGGTGGATGCTGTGCATCCTATCCAGGCTTTGGCGACAGGAATGGAACCGGAGAAATTGGCTAAAGATTTCGGAAAGAATGTCTCCTTCTGCGGCGGAGTGGATGCTCAAAATCTGCTGGTTAACGGGAGCCCGAAGGATATCGAGGAAACAGTTAAGAGGCTCATGGGGATATTTCCCACAGGACTGATCATTTCCCCCAGCCACGAAGCAATTCTACCGGATGTGGATCCTGCCAATGTGGAGGCTCTTTTCAGAACCCTGCAGAACGCGTAGAATCGAGTAGGCGGGGACTCGTCCGTTATTTTTTCACATCTTCAAGCACTTGAACGAAAATAATGATGGTAAATTCTGGATAAAATTGGCTCATCCGCATTTCTGGTGGTCAATAGGGGGTAGAAGATATTCAGAACAGTTCC
>JAENWZ010000237.1 GCA_016649795.1 Proteiniphilum sp.
ATTGACATCACATGTAAACATAGCTTTAAACTATAACAGCAGAAAACGCGGAATAGTTTATAAGGCGGAGCAGTTATGCTGTTTATCCGGCGTACTACTGAAGAAAATGACCCGTTTGCACCATGGCGGTCAGCTTCGCACCTCCTCGATGAATAGTATCGTAACCCTCCATCTCACTGCGAAGGTCGAACCATTTCAGCAGTTTGTCAATCCTCTCACCCATAATAGTTAATGTTTTGGCAAAACGACGAAAAAAATCAAATTGGCTGCCCTGATTGGAAAAGAATCCCCACAAAAGGCAGGATCAGAGGATGCCCAGCTTCTTGAAAACGGCAGTGATCCGTTCAACGGAGCGATCGATCTGCTCCATGGTGTGCGTTGCCATCAACGAGTAGCGTATGAGCGTATCGTCGGCTGATACCGCTGGCGGCACCACCGGGTTGACGAAAATACCCTCTTCGAAAAGTAGCTTGGTGATAAGGAATGTCTTGTCGTTATCCCGCACATATAGTGGCAGGATGGGCGTGGCGGTGGGCCCCATCTCGAAGCCTCTCTCCCTGAACTGATTAATGGCGTAATCGGTCAGCTCCCACAGTCTCTTCACCCGTTCCGGCTCCGCCTTAAGAATATCAAGTGCGGCTGAAGCGGCTGCCGTGGCTGCCGGCGTGATGCTGGCACTGAAGATAT
Source organism: Proteiniphilum sp. (assembly GCA_016649795.1). Taxonomy (GTDB): domain Bacteria; phylum Bacteroidota; class Bacteroidia; order Bacteroidales; family Dysgonomonadaceae; genus Proteiniphilum. The sequence goes on from JAENWZ010000237.1 coordinate 688, forward strand.
TGGTGCGTGCATTGTGACGCAGGTAGTTGATCACCGAATAATCACCGGCAACAAATCCGCCAATGGAGGCAAGTGATTTGCTGAAGGTACCCATCACCAGATCCACATCACCAAGTAACCCGAAATGATCGCAGACACCGCGGCCACTGTATTTCTTACCGAGCACGCCGAGGCTGTGCGCCTCATCTACCATGATATTGGCGTTGTATTTCTGTGCCAGCTTCACAATTTCGGGCAGACAGGCCAGATCGCCCTCCATGCTGAAGACACCATCCACTACAATCAGCTTCACCTTTCTCGCGTCACAGCGCTTCAGTTGTTTCTCCAGTGAAGCCATATCGTTGTGTCGGAACTTGTACTTGGTGGAGAAGGAGGTGCGCAAACCCTCAATGATGGATGCATGGTCTCTCTCATCCCAGATGATGTACTCATCGCGTCCCGTGAGGCATCCCAGCACACCCTCGTTGACGGTGAATCCGGTGGAGAAGACGATGGCCTCCTCCTTATGCATGAAGTTGGCCAGCTTACGCTCCAGCTCCAGGTGGATATCGAGGGTGCCGTTCAAAAAGCGGGAGCCGGCCATCCCTGTTCCATATTTTTCTGTTGCGGCGATGGCCGCTTCTTTTACTTTCGGGTGGTTGGTCAGTCCCAAATAAGCATTTGAGCCAAACATAAGCACTTTTTTCCCGTTGATGATAACCTCAGTATCCTGATCGCTTTCAATAGCCCGGAAATAGGGATAGATGCCGGCAGCCTTCGCACGCTGCGGAGCATCATATTTCAACATTTTTTCTCTTAAAAGATTCATTTGATGAATATTAAAAAACATACTCCTGCCTGAAACGGCACCAGAAGCATCCATTTCCTGTAAAACCAACGTACAAAGATAGCAATAAATTTAAATTACCGGTTGCCGCTATTTTTTTTTGAGCTTGGCAGTGGGATTGGGCCTTTTTATTTAAACATTTTTGAAAGGTAAGCGTTTTAACATTATTGGACATATAAATTAATAAATGAATACAACTATGGTAAGTAAAGAATTAGAAAACGCAATTAACAAACAGATCAACGCCGAGTTCTGGTCGGCTTATCTCTATCTATCTATGTCAACATGGTTCGATCACGAAGGTCTTCCCGGCTTTGCCAACTGGTTCAAGGTACAGTTTCAGGAAGAGCAGGATCACGCGCAGAAATTCATGGGCTACCTCGTCTCCAAGGGTAACAAGGTGAACCTGAAACCAATAGACAAAGTGGACACAACATGGGACTCCGTACTGAAAGCTTTTCAGGATACGCTGGAGCATGAAAGAGTGGTCACTTCACTCATCCACAACCTCGTCTCCATTGCACGCAAAGAGAACGATTATTCAACGGAGAACATGCTACAATGGTTTGTGAACGAGCAGGTGGAGGAAGAAGAGACAGCCCAGGCGATGATTGATAGTCTGAAGCTGATCGGCGACAACGGATTTGGGCTCTACACGATGGACAAAGAGCTGGCACAAAGAAGTTACACACCTCTGAGCACCGGCACCACGGCTTAATAAACGATCGATTTCCTGCATAAAAAATCAGGGAACTATTCAGTTCACCCTGATTTTTTTATCATAATAAACCTTTATTAAAAAAAAGACTCCAACAGAAGAGTTTATACAGATACAAACGAATAGAGTCATTTTAATTATGGATAGTAAATACAAAAAACTGGCTAAGTGTCTGCTCCTTGATGCGGTGGGTATGGCATCGGAAGTCATTCCAGTTGTTGGTCCATTACTGGATATCATATGGGCACCGGTAGCCGCATCCATAAGCTATAAAATGTTCGGTGAGAAGAAGGGGAAATACACCTCGCTGATCACTTTCGTTGAAGAGCTGTTGCCGGTGACAGATGTGATACCCTCCTTCACCATCTTCTGGTTCCTCTTCGATTTCCTGGGTATAGGAAAAGAGAAAGAGACCATCAACAATGTCACGGATGCCGAATTTGCAGAGGTGAAATAATAATCATACAACATGCTATACAAAAAAGCTTTGAGCGCCCTGGCGGCGCTTATCCTGCTGCTCTCCTGCAGCGGCTCCTCCACCGGGAATAACAACGCACTCCTGTGGAAGATCTCAGGCAATGGCCTGGAGAAACCCTCCTACCTCTTCGGGACACATCATCTTGTGCCCCTCTCTTTTCTGGATAGCATCCCCGGCATTCATGAAGCGTTCGAAAGCACGGAGCAGACCGTGGGTGAGCTCGATATGAGCAACATGACGGAGATGCAGATGAAGATCATGAGCAATGCCATGCTGCCCGAGGGTGTGACCTACGAATCACTGCTGCCCGCCGGTGACGTGGCGCTGCTTGACAGCACACTCACCGACCTCATGGGTTTCGGGCTGAATCAGTTCGGGAGACTTAAGCCGGCGATGCTGAGCAATATAATCTCGGTGACACTCTATCAGAGATATTACCCTTCGCTGGCCAGCGGCGAGAGCCTCGACCAGCACTTCCAGGAGGAGGCACTGAAGCACTCACGACCCGTTGTGGGACTGGAAACGACCGAAGATCAGATCTACGTGTTGCTGGAGCTGCAGTCGATCGAAAGGCAGGCTGAGATGCTGAGCTGCATGGTGAAGCATCCGGAGATGCTGAAAGAACAGATGGATGAGATCCAGGCAGCCTATCACGCACAGGATCTGGATACCCTCTGGAGACTCTACACAAGGGAGACACCCGACGACCCCTGCCCCACAACCGAAGAGGAGAAAGATGCGCTGAACAGCGACCGTAATTCCAAATGGCTGGAGCAGCTGCCTGCAATTATGGCGGAGCGATCCTCCTTCATTGCCGTGGGATCTCTGCA
>JAENWZ010000390.1 GCA_016649795.1 Proteiniphilum sp.
GGATTCTTCGAAACGGTGCAGGCTGAATATTGGAACGACCATATCCGGGTGGTGATGGTCTGTCCCGGGAGAGTACGCACACAGATCTCCTTCAACGCGCTTGAAGCCGACGGTACGAGGCACGGTATGTTGGATGAGGGTCAGCAGAAAGGGATCACGGCCGAAAAGGCAGCGAGAAAAATCGTGAAAGCCATCAACAAAAAAAAGCCGGAGATACTTGTGGGAGGCCCCGAGCTATTGATGGTCCATATAAAGCGGTTCTTCCCTGCCCTATCGCGCAGGCTGGTACGCCGGATCAATCCCACCTAACTGCGGTTTAACTCAACCTTTTTCAATCTTTCTCTATCTCATTTAATCCTGTTCAATCTCTATTCAAAAATCAACAATATTTCCTTATCAGAAAAGATCAAGTATGGACAAGAATTATAATATAGCCGGTATACAGCAAATCGGTATCGGCGTAGAAAATTTCACTGAAGCGTGGAAGTATTATATCGACGTTTTCCAGGCTGACATCCGCATTCTGGAAGACGACACCGTGGCGGAGCTGATGCTGCCCTACACCGGCGGAAAGCCGCAAAAACGGCATGCTGCCATCGCCATCAACATGCAGGGTGGCGGTGGGTTCGAGATATGGCAATATTCCGACCGCAAACCGCAGCCTGTCGGTTTTGAAATACAAGTGGGCGATCTGGGGGTATTCGTAGCCAAAATAAAATGCCGTGATGTGATGAGAACATATAAAATGTTCTCCGCGAAGCCGAATGTGCAAATATTGGGAGGATTGACAGATACGATTGACGGAGAGAAAACTTTTTTCATCAAAGATCCGTTTGGCAACATTTTTCAGATCGTGCATGAGCCCTCTCTCTTCCGGGATGAAAAGCAGTTGACGGGAGGCATTGCAGGAGCAATAATAGGCGTGACCGATATGGAGAAGGCGATGACTGTGTACAGGGATATTCTGGGATATGACACCATTGTTGCTGATGAAACCGGCACTTTTGATGATCTGAAAGCACTACCCTCAGGTGAGGGCCGCTTCCACCGCCGTCTGCTCACACCCAGCAAGCCACGCAAGGGCGCACTCAGCGAGCTACTGGGGAAATCCTATATAGAGCTGGTGCAGGCGTTGGACCGCACACCCCGGAAAATCTATGAAGGTCGCTACTGGGGTGATCCCGGATTTATCCAGATCTGTTTCGATATCAGGAATATGGATGCCTTGCGTGATAAGTGTGCAGAGATGGGGCACCCTTTCACCATCGACACCACTCAAAAATATAAGGAGGGCAGTTCCTTCGATATGGGTGATGCTGCAGGTCAGTTTGCCTACATTGAAGATACTGATGGTACGTTGATCGAATTTGTGGAGACCCACAAAATCCCGATTATGAAAAAGCTGAACCTCAGTCTCGACCTCCGCAAACGTGATCCCGAAAAACCGTTACCACGATGGATGCTGGGCATGCTTCGCTTTATGCGGGTGAAACCGGAA